>NZ_BAAGIC010000009.1:0-177853 GCF_054658315.1 Sessilibacter sp. MAH1 | reverse complement strand
TTCTTGGCAAGCACTTTTTCAAGTTTTTTTCGTCGCTCTTTTTATCTTAAAAATCACTTCGAAATTTGCCAGAACCTCAACACCAAACGTTTAAGTCTTTCAAATGAAATTCAAACGTTTTTGATATTCAAAAAGTCTTTTTTAGATCAACTTTCTGCACATCCTCGGTGACGAGGGCGCGAACTATACGTAATGGCTCTAGGTCTGGCAAGACATAAAAACGCTTTTTTTACTTTTTTTTCCGAATCCCTAGAAAGTTGATCAAACGACCACCAGGACCGGACAAAGCATAAGCACCACAGATCAAAAAAAGTACTTTTGAGGGCGCAATTGCTATTACCGCAAACACCAAAACTAACCCAAGAACCACGACAAAAGGAACACGCCCTTTGAGATCGATGGTTTTGAAACTTTGGTAACGAATATTGGAAACCATCAATAGCGCAGAAAACAAAACAACAACGGCAGAGATGATGGCAACAGAAGTTGTCATCTCTATATCGTGAGCCAACCAGACCATAGACGCCACAAGTGCAGCAGCGGTGGGACTCGCCAAACCAATGAATACACCTTTATCGACAACGGCAACTTGGGTGTTGAATCGCGCCAACCTTAACGCTGCACAAGCGACATAGGCAAAAGCAACCGCCCAACCGAACTTATCGAGCTCAACCAGCGACCAGTTAAAGGCGATCATCGCCGGTGCAACACCAAAGGAGACGAGATCCGACATAGAGTCGTACTGCACACCAAAATCACTGGTCGTGTTGGTAAGCCTAGCAATACGTCCATCTAAGCCATCGAGCAACATTGCCACAAATATAGCAATGGCAGAAGCTTCAAATTGTTGCTGGGTGGCTGCAATTATTGCGTAAAAACCACTAAACAACGCACCAGTGGTAAATAAATTAGGCAGCAGGTATACGCCTCGGTGACGAACTTTTACACCGTCAACCTGAACTTCTTCGATATGCTCATCAACTGGAATTCGCGATTCCAAATCAACTGATTGAGTTGATTGCTCCGAACCTTTTTCTTGAGCATTGGATATTGGGCTGTCTTGAGGGGTTTGTTCTTGCGTCACCAAAATTGTCCATAGAGAAAATTGAGGCGAAGATGATAGCGTTTTCATTAGGGACATAAAATAAAAAGCGCGACCAAGGCCGCGCTTTTTTTATTCATTTTTACAACAAAAACCAATCTGTTTTTGAGTAGTAAAGACAAATAACTTAGTTTTTGCTCTTATCGATGATCTTCTTAGAAGTGATCCAAGGCATCATGGAGCGCAATTTTTCACCAACGACTTCGATACCGTGAGCCGCATTATTACGACGGCGAGCAGTCATAGACGGGTAGTTGGCAGCACCTTCTGCAATGAACATTTTTGCATATTCACCACTTTGGATACGTTTTAGAGCTTTGCGCATAGCCGCACGAGATTGATCATTGATCACTTCTTCGCCAGTTACATATTCGCCGTACTCTGCGTTATTTGAAATTGAGTAGTTCATGTCGGCGATACCGCCTTCGTACATCAAATCAACAATCAATTTCAATTCGTGTAAACACTCGAAGTATGCCATTTCTGGAGCGTAACCCGCTTCAACTAATGTCTCGAAGCCTGCCTTAACCAACTCGACACAACCACCGCAAAGAACCGCTTGCTCACCAAACAAATCGGTTTCGGTTTCGTCTTTGAAGGTAGTTTCGATGATACCAGTACGACCACCGCCAATAGCAGAGGCGTAAGAAAGCGCCAATTCACGTGCACGACCAGAAGCGTCTTGGAATACGGCGATAAGATCTGGAATACCACCGCCATTTGCGTATTCATTGCGAACCGTGTGACCCGGCGCTTTTGGCGCAATCATAATGACGTCAAGATCAGCACGAGGAACTACTTGGTTGTAGTGAATCGCGAAGCCATGAGCAAATGCCATGGTAGCGCCCTGTTTGATATTTGGCTCGATCACGTCTTTGTACAAAGCGCCTTGGAACTCATCAGGGGTTAGAATCATAACCAGATCAGCACCAGCTACTGCGGTTTCTACTTCCGCTACTTTTAAACCATGAGCTTTTGCTTTAGCAACGGAAGAAGAGTTAGAACGAAGACCTACTGTTACATCAACGCCTGAATCCTTTAGGTTGCAAGCATGAGCATGGCCTTGTGAGCCGTAACCAATGATGGCTACTTTTTTACCTTGGATAATGGAAAGGTCACAATCTTTGTCGTAATAAATTTGCATGGTAAAAATCCGAAATAATAAGACTGAGTTGTTGCCTCAACGCAACAACCGATAAAACTGTAAATAACCCGCACAGTGTAGCCTCTAGAATCTGTTGCAGGAAATGAATTATTATCAGTTCAATATTGCGTTTTCTGCACTACAAGAATTTATTCAGATCTCCCGCACACAAGACGTTCATTTATGGATACCAGAACACTGAGTCATTTTTTAACGCTAAGTGAATGCTTACACTTTGCGCGAGCCTCCGAAATTTGCCATTTAAGTCCTTCAGCATTAAGTAGAAGCATCAAAGCACTGGAAGATTCTCTCGGCGTACAATTATTTTTACGAGATAAACGCAGTGTCTCACTCACACCGGAAGGTCAACTTTTTCAGAAATACGCCCGCACGGCTTTAAATGATTGGCATACCATCAAAGAAAACTTACTCGATCAGCAGTCAAAGTTGGTGGGTGAGCTCAAGGTTTTTTGTTCGGTAACGGCAAGTTATAGTTTTTTGTACGAAATTTTGCAGGGGTTTCGCCAGGAGCATCAAGGGGTCGAAATCAAGCTCAATACCGGTGATCCCGCTCAAGGAATTGCCAGAATCAGGTCTGAACAAGAAGATATCGCTATTGCCGCGTGCCCCAAAAATCTACCAACGGGAATACAGTTTAAAAAAATTCAAACCACCCCACTGGTGGCCATTTCCCGCAATGATGATGGTCGTGAGAGAGGCATTGACGGCGATTTTAATTGGCAAAAAACTCCTATGATCTTGTCGATGGAAGGGCTCGCCCGTGAAACCAGCGACGCATGGTTTAGGGAAATGCAAATCAAGCCCAAAATCTATGCGCAGGTAGCTGGAAATGAAGCAATAGTGAGTATGGTTGCATTGGGATTTGGGACAGGTATTGTCCCTGAGATTGTTTTAGAGAACAGCCCCCTGCGAGAACAAGTTAAGAAAATTCCGACGCCATCACCCATCGGGCAATTTGATGTCGGAGTCTTCGCGTTAAACAAACGCTTAACACATCCTATTTTGGCTGCGTTCTGGAAAACCTTTGTTAATCAGTAACGGCACAAAAGCTAGTAATGATACAAAAGCTTAATACCCACCAAATCTAGGTCGGTATCTTCAGAAACGAAATCCGCTTCAACATCTAAGTTACGTTCAAAAAAGGCTGTAACACTCCAATCTTTATTCCTGCGATATTCAGCCTCTATACCTAAGTTCAGAGCTACTTGAGAATCATCCGGCTCTTCTCTGCCAACAATTACGGTCGCAGGGAAATCAACACCACCCAAGGTGAATGCTGGCACGTTAAAAGTTGTCGAAACATCAACATCGGAGGAAATAAAACTCACTCCTAATTTACCTTTTAAGGAAAAATTCTGGGAAATCGGCCAAATTCCCAAAGCAGCGGCCGCAAAACCCCGGTGCTTAATGGATGCCTGCACCGTTCCAGTCCCGTCAACGGTTGTGGTGTTGCCTAGAAAATCCACCACCACAACGTCAGAGAATACCGTACTGCCCTCGCGATCGTATTCACCATAATCAAAGAGAGAACCTTCAAACGCTAAGTATCGACTGAATTGATACCCATAAACTATCTGAAAAGCCGTATCGTCTTGGTCTTCACCAACAAACTGAAAAGTCTCTTCACCGCCCGAAAAACCTCTTGAAAAATCGCTCGCATCAAGATCATAAGAGGTCTTTGCAACCGACGCTCCAAAATACCAATGCGTTATCGCCTGCGCATTCACAAGCTCAGAGCACATTGATAACACCAATGCAGGTAGCACAAAACGACTAATCGAAAACCTCATAACGCCCCCAAAGAAAATACGCAGTATCAAAACTTTAAATCGAAGAATACCGAATCAACCATCAAATAAACATTTGCCACTCGGCACATGTTATAGAAATGTGCTTTCCTTAAGCCTGAAATAGCAACGGATTTCTATGAAATATCAACATATTCGCTTGACAATAATTCTCGAAAGATTAATCAACACTTTATTCACAGCCTGATTTGAAAGACTTGTCGTACAAATCTTCTAAACTGTGGAAAACCTCGGCATAAAACTGTTACATGAGCTTAAAAATCAAACTTGTCGTGTTGATCAAGTTATTACAATATGCTTAAAAATAAAAACATATTCTTTAAAAACAATACGTTAAATATGTAGCTTTTTTGACAGTCAATTTCGTAGACCACCTACAAAAGTTTGTCAAAGATCGCGAAAATGAAAAATTTGCAGAAAGTTTTCAACCAAATTTGTGAGTAACGCTGAGTGTAATTTGTGGATAAATTGCCTAATGAGCTTTTACAGCAGTCTTTAAACTCGCTGATCAAAAAAGAAACTGACAAAAATATGGCACTTGATACTAGTAGATTTTTCAGCTAAGGAGATACACTTAAGCACCAAGCAACACTATGCTGAACCAATCAGCTCCAGCTAATCTTAAGTTACAACAATCACCCTTAACCGCCCCAAAGCTTGTGCATTGAACTGAGCCTATGAAGGAAAAACCAAAAACCAAATCTGAAATAAGAGCTGAAATAGAACAGCAAATCAGCCAATACATCAGTGCTGGTGGAGAAGTTAAAGAACATGCGCAAGGAGAGTCTGGCCAGTTTTTTGGGGTAAATCCCTTCAAATCTATGTCCAGTTCAAAACCACCAGAAGCACGAACCATGGTCAACGACGAAATTGCCGCCATTGAAAGTCGTAAAAAACCGATCAAGCCGCCCACTAAGAAAATACGTCGTGCCAAAAAGATTTTAATCAAAGACGATTTTGGACAACCATTGAGATGGGTGTGGGAAGAGTAACCAAGAAAAATCTTGACCTTTATACCAAGAAAACACGTTTTTTACAGTGGATCGCAAGCCGGTATAAAGAAATATGCTTTTCTTGTGTACGATTCAGAGGTGCAATATCTGCTGGTAATCAGAGATCACTAGGCTACTGCTGAGATGATTTCACCGATTGCGATCTCATCAAAACCTGAGTTTTCAACAAATCGCTCGATCGCGCGCTCGCTCTGCGAACTGGATGATTGGGCAGTCGAATCATTGCCCTGCTGTTGCTGCTGCTCTTCTTGCAGTCGCTGAGTAGCTTCGACTTTAGCTTGCGTAGCTTGAGCCGCGACCTGTCGATCTTGCGCAGAAGGCTCCGCAGGCGCTAAAGCCGCTCGAATGACCTGGTCAGCTTGACGAATGACCTCTTGAGCGCTGGCAGACTGATTCGGCAATTGAATAGTTACCTCTCCAGAAACTGCATAATTGGTCCCGTCCGGGCCGCGTTCGTACTCGTAAGTTGGAGCGCTGGCGTATCTGCCACCAACGGCTTGATGGGCCTGCTCATGAGTTCTTACTTCTAAATCTCGGGCCTTAAGTTTTCTGAGTGTGGCCAACTCTTGTTCGGTAAATCGAACACTGCTGAACTCACCACTTTCGTCACTGGTCTCGGTTTCAAGTTCATCACCGGAAGCTTCAGACGTCGATAATTCAGACGGACTCGTTGAACCCGTATCGCTTCTCTCTGAAATTCTGCCACGAACATTGGCATTACTACGATCCGGTTGCAGGGAGTTTCTGTTAGTCAGTGCAGGCTGCTGGATAGGAGCAAGAGTGGTACTGTCAGTTGCCACTTCTGGAACTTGAGATAAGGGCTGGATCGAGGAGTTCTGTAGATTTGATGATCCAAAAATAACGGGATTGGCAGGCTGAATATTCATAACAACCACCTACAACAAACGATGCTCAAATAATTGGAGATCCCCTTTTTTATTAAAACAAACCGAATCTGAACCCGAAAGTGCTCTCACTAGGCAACAATATCGATAAATCGGCCCGTATTTTCATTAGCGACAGAAATCACCTCCGCAGAAGCATTGAACACTTGCTGATTTTGCCGCTGCTCAATTAGAGCTTGGTTGATATCCGTTTCGGTAACAGGACGATCTTGTCGAGCGAAATCGAGCTCGGAAGTGGGCGGAACCACAGAAAACGTTGTATTAGCACGAGCGATGGTTTGAGCATTGGCTTGCAGGTCTTCGGAGGATGAACGAAGGCCTCTCGTTGCAGCCGAAATTGCGTCACCGCTGACTCGCTGCGGGTTTACTTCACGCAATGTGCTTATGGGACGAGAAAGATTACCGGGTTCAAACATAGCGTAACCAATATTAATCCTAAGATTTATTAATCACTTTGCGAGTGTTCATCAACGACACAAAGCAGCACGTAGTTTTTTATAGGAAACGCTGATTAACCTAGAGTTTCCAGCAACACAAGCAAGTGTCGCCAATTTCAAAAACGGCAAGTCATTGAAATTGTGAAGAAATTGGAAGTCGCACTGTCAATTTCTGTCCTCTGATCAAATCATGGATGGGTTAATCGGAGGTTTCTGTAGGTTAATTTTAGATCAAGCGGCAATAGGCGGCAAAATGTTTCCGCCTCATAAAAACACAACTTTAAGACTTTTTTTAACTTAGTCTTACGGTTTCAAAAATTAATACTAATAACGTTTATTTACCTTGCATCAGCCGCTCATAAAGAGCCGAGGGGAAATTCAGTCTACGCATATCTGAAACCGTGCGTTCAATATCGTAATCGGTGGAGCAGAATTCAATGATTTTATGTTGCTGATCATAGATGGCATATTCCGCTCTAACATCACCACCCCGAGGTTGACCAACAGATCCCGGACACAACAACGCTTGTTGAAAATCCTGCAAACGCTGCTCTCTACCTGCGACCTTGCCAAGTCCAGATTGATTAGAATCAGCGAAATTAGCTTGAATATGACTGTGACCGTGAAAGGCGAAATCCAAATTGCGTTCTTTTAGCCAATCTAAGTTGGCTTGATACGTCATTTGATAAACATACGCATAAAAAAAGTATTTATCGATTGGAGCACCATGAACCGCCATCCAAGAATCTTGATAAAAAACCGGTTCTAAAAGATTCAACCACTGGCGACGTGTTGCATCTATAGCTTCATGGGTCCATTTGATCGACCACAGCGCTAAATTAGAAAAGCCGCGAGAAAAATCCCCTGTGGCAGCACCATAGTCATGATTACCTTTGATTGACACACAATCTAGTTGCGAGAGGATATCTAGGCATTCATTTGGGTGTGGCCCGTAACCAACCAAATCCCCCAAAATTAAAATCTGATTAATATTTTTCGCTTTTAGCTCAGCTAAGACTTTTTCAAGAGCCGAGGCATTAGCATGGATATCGGCCAGAATGGCAAATTTAGGTGCATCTAAAACAGCCAAACGGGATAACGGCGAAGTTTGGCCGTCATAGTGTTTTGCAACCTGCACGTTAGTAATCGGTACAGCTTCTGATGTTTCCGATACCGATTCTTTCTGAGAATTGGTTGATAGGGTTGTATCATTAGACGGAACAGAAGCGACATTCGGGGTAATTCGATGAATCGATGCTTTTACACCGGCACTGAGATGATTTAACGTAGTTTCTAAACAAAGTTTTTCTAATTCATTAATTGCCGTCAAACTTCTAAACTGAGAATAAACAACCTGCACCATATGGGCTGAGTTATAAACTGTCATCAACGACGAGACCAGATGATCGGTAACTTCACCCCAAAACTCAGGATTAGGAAAATTTAACTGCCGAATCCAAACCACATAAAGATTAATAAAACTTGTAAACTGATCCCACTTATAAACGTCATCATCAACATAAAATAAGCGATTATTTTCATCTAAGCCAAAATTAGAAAGCCCTTCGTCCAAGCGGCTATCAAAATCGCGAGCCGTAGAAAAATACAGCAAAAAAAATGCTTTAAAAATTGCACTAACGGCTCGCCAATCTTTAGGCAGCAACGCTGGAATCAGTGTGTGCAGGGGTTTTAATTGCTGGGTAATACTCCCAACCACCAATTCATCATTAAGGGTCGTATAAAACCAAGTTTTGCTGGGATGATGTACCGATAATTTCAGCTCATGATCTTTGGCCGATTGCGCCTTACGTAACACATCCACATCGCGAAATACAAAATCTGTTCGCAATTTCACAATACAGCCATCGCCAACAAATAGATGCGTAGCTGGACGCCCAGTAAATTCGGCATTACTTTTTAAGATGACTGGGTTTTTAAACGCACTGAAAATATCTGCTTCAGAAAAAAATCGCTCGCCAGACAATGATTCCAGAAGAACAGTCATAAATATTTCCCTAAATACACGAGTCGTAGAGTTATAAATTATTATTAGTGGACTACTGAATATCCCTTAAATTCTATAAGGTATTTTAATAGCAAAGAGATTTTATAACCGTGATCATTGTTGCCAAATTAAAGAAATCAAAAATTTGAGGCAATAAAAAAGCCTGTAGCAAACTACAGGCTTAATCGTTAGTTGCAGCTCTCGTGAACCATAAAATATATTACCCCAAAACGGTAATAGCACTCACGAACCCGAATAAAAGCAACTTAGAGCTATGGTAATTTGGAAATTACCAGATCTGCATTACGGGCAAAGAGGAGATACAACCGGTAAAGCGGTGCGAAGTGCAGACCAACCCATACCCAAGTTTGCTTTACGACCAGTAATCAAAACCATTAAACAGTTTTCCTTACCAGGAACAATACTCATGAAATGGTAAGTGTGATCTGTACTCATTTGTACTTCTTTAATGGAATTGGTAACGGCTGTACCGCGCTGGTTTGAAAGCAGGGTTTCTACCGTGCTTACATTCTTACCACGAAACATATCTACTGCTGCTGCCGCAACCGCATCTAAATAACTTTGGGTGAAGTAAGGAACGTTGTGGTGAGCTGCCAACAACAAACCAGAAGAAAGATCGACAATTGCGGCACCAAGCGCATCACTTACATCGGCAACCAATTGTTGACAAGCAGTATCCAGTTTACTCATAGCTATAATCTCCAGTCGACGCGAAGCAATCCGCATCAATTCGGCATCTGCCGTAAATTATTTGTTTAATTTTAGTTCAATTTACAATTGATTCCAGTTTTAGCGAAATCAATATCCTTAAATTTACCAAAATTAGGGTTATTTTAAACTCTAATTTCTTTTTCGAGGTTTTCAGCAGCAACATTGGTTGCCGAAATTACCATCCCTAGATTCACGTTGTTATTTGCCAAGGTGGTAATAACTAATTTTTTACCCACACGGCGCATAACCAAAAAACCATTGGTGTTTTGGATGATGACAAAATTACATCCCACCTGCTGAGCCTCGATGGCAATTTTTTCACCCAATGCTAAACAAGAGCTAGTCATCGCCGCAAGTCGTGCATCTGACAGCTCATCCACAGCTTTCTTTGCTAAAGCGTGGCCGTCTGTGCTTGAAAGCAACGCAGCGTAAATACCCTTACTGGTCTCTAGCAAATTAGCCAAACTATCATCAACTACTTGCTTTTTGATAACGATCTGTTTTTTATCGGTCATATTTCACCCATATTCCAACATAGCCAGCAATGATAGCATGAGCTGACTCATATCCGACTTATCTCGCGGGTCCACCGCCATAATCGGGTAAAATAGCGCTTCTTTCTCTAAAAAACAGTACAAATCTTCAATGCACTGACCATTAAATTCGTTTATGCGGGTTACACCAATAACGGCGCTGGTTTCATCAATAAAAGTCTTGAAATTATCAATGTACATTTTCAAATCAGCAACAGGATCGTCGCGAGAAGAATCTACCAGAATAATAAAACCAATCGCCCCTTCGGCGACAATTTCCCACATGTGCCTAAATCGCTCTTGACCCGGCGTGCCGTATACATGCACGACATTACCATCGTCTAAGTATATTTCTCCAAAATCAAAAGCGACGGTTGTTGTACTTTTAATTTCCGACAATTCATCGGTAGTCTCAGACTCGGTCGCTATGGGTGGTCTATCACTTAAGGATTGGATCGCTGTTGTCTTGCCAACACCCGCCGTGCCGGTGATGACCAATTTGAGTTCAGACACTGGATCTTACTCCAAACTTCATGCGCAATTTCTCTAGAATTGGATTACCTCGACGCTTAGGCGGCTCAGTAACTTTAGTTGTCATTTGCGCAACCCGTTGTTTAATGTCCAAATACCCGCGCTTACTACAATTCGTAATGAACTGATGAACATTTTCTGTGTTGATTCCAGCCATCTCCGAAATTTCATCCACAGACACTACGCGCTTAAGCATAATGGCACAAATTCGGGTCGCTCCTGGCGTTTCTTTCAAGATGGACGGCTCTGGCCAACGCTTCAATCGGTATCCGGTTGTAACACCACTTGGCTCTGGAGAAGCAACAGTTACCGGCGGGACTCGTGTTTCACTGCGAGTCTCGACATTAGGTTGTTTCGAAACCTCGGCTAAACACCTCAGAATACCGGCGGCGCGCATTGGCTTGTTCAGACGAAGCTCCAAACCGCCAATCCCATCAAAATGGCCGAAGTGTATGATCTTTTGCTTAGAGGCAGTTTGATTTTTAATAAACTGCGCACCTTCAATAGAATCTACATCAACGATTAAAACTTCGGCAGGAACCGAACGAACGGGCACGACATCCCATTGATGTTCAGTTTTATTGGAAAGTAACGAAAGGAGGCTCGTAAAAACCATTTCGTCGTTTTTGTTAAAGCCGAGCAACTGAATAGTTCTCTTCATCACATCACTTAGTTAGGCGCAACGCGCATTGTTGATATAAACGTATTCGTCGACTACCGAGATAAACCTTCAGAATTACCGCAAAAAGTAATCTCAGATGGATAACCGTGATAAATCAAACAAATTCCTTTTTAGATGATCATCCACAGCTTGGTAATCAAGCTCGCCTACCGTAATTTCTTTTGGCTTAACACTCTCAGGCACAACACATTGCCATTCTAGTCTATAAACCGAGAAATGGTTTTATCGTAACAGATACTAACCAATTGGAATTACAACAATATATTTTGATTACCTTAATTCAAAGTTATAGAAAAAATTTTTACAAATCCCCTGACACAAAGCTCAAAATGTGATGCAGAGCATATTTTTTCATTAATACCTTAAATTATTGACAGGTCGATATAACTATTCGCCAAAACTCCAACCGAGCAAAAACATTTTCGGAATTTTAATTGTCGACTGACACCGTCAAAGATTCTCAAAAAAATACCAGCTAGTAATTTAATTTTCGAATTAAAAACCAAAGTAGCTAAAACCCTATATGAGCCAGATATAAGCCACAGCACATAAAACGAAACACTTTAAGTAGCGAATCGCTCTGCATGACCTCACTCTTTAAAACTCTGCGCAAAGTTCAATCTAAGATGTAATCCAGATTCCAATCTTTTGCATAATCCTACACAAAACTTGGACACTAATTTATAGGACATTCTTTTATAGGACACTCTGACCAACTCATCCATGAATTAATCACAGGAGCGAAATTGAAAATACGATTTCTAATTTCTTCACAATTTCAACCACTTACCTTTCTTGAAATTGGCGACACATCCTTGTGCCGTTGGCAACTCTGGGTTAATCAGAGTTGCCCATACTCAAAATAGAGTGATACTTCGAAAACCGGAGCAATTTTAAATTACAAATTTATTAAACTTGCTCACTAGAGCAACCAGCAAAACCGTCTAATTTCGTCAAACTCACCAACATAAAATTTAATAATCAAATTAATGACATTTCCTTATAGCTAAATAACCTGCCGTAGAAATTGCCCAAGTCATCTAATCATAAAAAACTTATTTGACGTTCCTGAAAGTTTATGTACAGACAATTAAACGCAATTAAAACACAAACAGAAGAGCGGCTTTGATTATTATTCAAGGCAGTCAGCAAAAATGCGACCAACACCTTAAATTTAGAGATTAAAATAAACATCGAAAATAATATTGATTACCAATGACCAATATTTTCCATAGACGCCCAAGGCTCTTGAATCTCTAGAGGCTCGCCTTTTTGCAATAGTTCGATAGAAATATTATCGGGCGAGCGAATAAATGCCATGTGGCCATCTCGGGGTGGACGATTAATTGTTATGCCGTTATCCAGCAGTTTCTGACAAAATTCGTAAATATTTTCCACACGATAGGCAACATGACCGAAATTTCTACCTTCACCATACACTTCAGGGTCCCAGTTATAGGTCAACTCAAGTAAAGGAGCGTCGGTGTTTTTTGTAGACTCAAGATCATTAGGTGCAGACAAGTAAACGAGCGTGAATCGTCCGCGTTCACTTTCCATTCGGCGAACTTCAACAAGGCCCAGTTTGTTGCAGAAAAAATCTAAAGACGTGTCAAGGTTAGACACACGAATCATGGTATGTAAAAACTGCATAGCGCTTCCTCATTATAAGCTCAATGAAATCACTGAGCTGTTAGCTTTATGAATTAACAAAAATACTGACAAGTAAACAATACAATTTACAACAATTGGCTATCTCTCTTGCCAGCAACCAAAACTGCATAAAAGACCATCCGACGACTTGAAAGTTTGCTGTTAAAGCATGACGTTCTCGGTATGAGAATCTTTAATTAAAGCTTCGTGATTTAACAGCCTCTAATTTTGGTTTTAAAAAAATACGTCTATTAACCTTAAGAACCTCTGATTAACTCATCCATGATTTAATCAGAGGGAAGAAATTGAAAATGTGATTTCCAATTTCTTCACCATTTCAATCACTTACAGTTCTTGAAATTGGCGACACATCCTTGTGAGGAAGCTCCGATCATAAGATCGCCTGACAGTAAGAACCTCGACAATAAAAGCCTCTGACTAACTTGTCTCAAACTTAATCAGAGGGCAGCGGCAAAACCGAAGATTGCGAAATTTCTTACACAATTCCCAATAAATGTAACGCAAGAATAATCAAACTCACCTGTCCGGTGGCGAACGCTAAAGTTCGAGCAACAGGAATTCCAACGGTATAAATTACTACGTGCGCCAAGCGCGCAAAAAAGTAGACGGCGCAAAGTGTTGCCGTTAGCTCGTTAGACATCCCAGTAACTTCAACGGCCAATGCCAAAGGTGCAAAAATAACCAAGCCTTCGGTTAGGTTTGCATGAGCAGCACGTGCACGAATTGCCCATTGATGCTGCATCACGGCACTGGCGCCGCCATTACCTAAGGTTTCCATCAAACCCAATTCGGCAATTCGGTTCAATACATAAGGCACCCAAAGTACAGCGGCAAGTAAAGCAGTTGCAGTTAACCAAAAAATTTCTGATGACATGATGATCCCCCAATAGAGATTTAACGAATTTCAAATGAACGAGATCAGAGTATCGCAAAAGATTTCGATTATCTACCTATCGGTAGGTAGATAGATCAAATAAACACAAAAATATTGTTTCCGGAGCCACGAGCTTCAAAAACCTTCGGTTAATCGAAGCCGAACAATAGCGTATTTGGTGGCTAAGAATTTGTGCGATCGATTAGATAGCCCTAATCGCGCAACATAAAGTTCCAGAAAGAAAAACAAGTCAGAATGAATATTCATCGACGTTGCTCTAGGCTCTAGGTTAGTAATACCTAAATCTGAATGCAGGAAATTTTCTCCGATGCATGATGTGCTGATAAATATTTCAAGGATGCCAAACCGTCCTGATAAACGGTCGAATTTAAAGCTTTATCTCTAAAGTTCTCATGCGCGCAGAAATACTATTAATACGCAACTTGATTATTTGTCTCGCTCAAGATCAACTACGGTCGTTGTTTAGGAAAAGCGTTGATAACCCAATGCTTCTAGCGACGCATGCTGTGTTAGCAATTTCAAGAACGGTAAGTGGATGGAACTGTGAAGATGTTGATCTGAGATGTTTAATGACTGAAAGCCTATTTTTAACCGATTCAACGACTTAAATTGCCGCTAAATTCAAGAGAAATATTCGCAGCGAAGATTTACAACAAACTAACCAAAATTAGACGATACAAGCTCAACATTCATGCTAATTCATTAAATTCTCTTACCCTAGTAACCACTATTTTTTAAGAATGGTCACTTAACTCGTCTTTGTGTACGAGAAACGACAGATTAATGAGTATTTACTTTAATTAACTCCAGCCTGCTCAATCATTAACTTCCATTCTAGATCGTACAATTTAAACCCATTTTAAAATTTCCGTTTGAATAATACATTCTAATTAATGTTACAAAAAAAGAATTAATTAATTCCTTCAAACTAATTGACACTTGCTAATAATTTTAAAAAATAACCATAGATAGCGCTTCTTTTCAAACCCAAAGCCTAGAAAAATTCACACAATGTAAACTTATTCTCAGTTGATGTAATAATAATATCGATTAACTAGAAAGATTTTCGTTACACAGAGTATACTAATTTAGTCAAATACAAGTGAGAACAATAGTAAGGTGTGCTAACGCTTACTTTATAAATACGTTCCCATCAAACACTATTTGATATTAGTTGAAATTTAGATGTTAACGATAAACCCTGTCCAACTCAGCGATTGTTTTTAAGGATTGAAAATACAATCGAGTCATCCAAAAGACTGCACTATCTTTAAGGGATTCTTCATAAAGTAGTTACTTTATCGATTAAAGCAAAATTGCCTCGATCGATTGGCAGGTTAGAAGATTAATATGAGTAAAAATTATTCGGATAACACAGCTGATTGGGTTCCAAAAATGATAATTCAGAATCCATTTAGCCCTTATGCTTCATGACAGTAATTTGAAATCCTGCCCTTACGATGTAGAGATACCTTTTCGATGCCAACCAATCCCCATGTTCAACCCATGACCCTACAGCAATGGTCTATTTTAGTTTCGCTTTCCATCATCTGGGGCAGCTCATTCTTTTTTGTCGAGATTATCGTTAAAGAAATACCGCCAATAACCTTGGTGGCATTAAGAGTATTGTTGGCTGCTATCATTTTGTCGCTGCTACTATTTATAAAAAAAACTCCATTAACGTTAAACAAAACCACAATCTACATATTTTCAGTAATGGGATTATTAAACTCTGTACTTCCATACGTATTGATTGCCTGGGGACAGCAATATATTAGCTCTGGATTAGCCGCGACACTCAACGCTAGCACACCTATATTTTCTGTAATCGCCGCGCACTTCTTTACCAGCGACGAAAAAATTACAACCAATAAACTTACAGGCGTGGTAATTGGATTTTTAGGTGTTGTGGTAATGCTCTCAGACAGCATCAATGAATCGGAAAACCTGATCATAGGAAAAATAGCGGTCATACTTGCAGCAATCTGCTATGCAACAGGCGCTATATTTTCAAAAAAAGCCAATCACAACAACATAACCCCGTTGCAGACAGCCACCGGGCAAATGACAGCATCGGCCATTTTTCTAACACCCATGGCATTCGTGTTTGAATCACCATGGACGCTTTCGCCACCCAGTTTATTAACCTGGGGATCAATGGCGGGATTGGTTCTGTTTTCGTCAGTACTCGCGTACATTTTATTTTTTCAACTGCTCACCAAAACCGGCGCAACCAATTTATTGCTGGTAGCTTTTTTAATACCGGTAAGCTCAATCGCGCTAGGCGTATTATTTTTAAACGAGATTTTAACCACCAAGCATTTGTTGGGAATGCTGTGTATCGGTGTTGGATTAACTATTTTAGATGGACGTGCGACGCAGGCGCTGAAAAAAAGACTGGCATAAAAAAAGCGGTATAACACAGTGTTGATAAAGCGACTTTGTATAGCGCAACATCTAACCAACGCCTGTGTATACCGCATTAAGCGTCAACACTAAGGGATTTAATCGGTCTACCCGATTGAGGTAAAACTAGAAAAGACTCTTTACGAAACGAAACTACGCCATTTAACACAGCGAACAACAACATCAATAAAGCGACCGTAAACTAAATTACCTATCGCTATTATCTACAAACAAACTTAATAGAAACTTAAGGAAACTCCGAAAAATCCAGAGCTTCCAGCGACACAAAAAATGTGCCGTCAAGGTTTCCCCGGATCAAATCATAAATTAATCCGGGATTTCTAAAAAAATTAAGCTAAAGCGATTTCTGGAGCAACGTATTCATAACCCAAAGCTTCTGCAACAGCTTGATAAGTCACTTTACCCGCGTGAACATTCAAACCTGCCAACAAATGCTTGTTATCCAATACGGCTTTGGCCGCACCTTTATTAGCAATTTGCAACGCAAATGGTAATGTGGCATTGGTTAAGGCCATGGTGGAAGTACGCGCAACACCACCCGGCATATTGGCAACACAGTAGTGAATAACGCCATCAACTTCGTACACAGGCTCAGCGTGAGTGGTTGCTTTAGAGGTTTCGAAACAACCGCCTTGGTCAATTGCAACATCAACAACCACAGAACCTTTTTTCATTTTAGCAATGATGTCACGGGTCAATAACTTAGGTGCTGCCGCACCCGGAATCAACACGGCACCCACCACCAAATCAGCCGCAATGGCTAACTCTTCGATGGCTTCAACGGTTGAATAAACACACTTAACTTTGCCGCCAAACTCAACATCAAGTTGACGCAAACGAGGCAATGAGCGATCAAGAATGGTTACATCTGCACCCATACCCACAGCGATACGCGCCGCATGTGTACCAACAACACCGCCGCCAATAACCAATACTTTACCGGGTGCAACACCAGGAACACCGCCAAGCAAAGTACCCAAACCGCCTTGTGCTTTTTCTAGATAATGTGCACCAGCTTGAATCGACATACGTCCAGCAACTTCAGACATTGGCGCCAATAATGGCAAACCACCAGCGGCGTCGGTCACGGTCTCATAGGCAATACAGGTTGCTTTAGAAGCAATCAACAATTCGGTTTGGGTTGGATCTGGAGCAAGGTGCAAGTATGTGAAAAGAATCTGACCTTCGCGCAGCATTTTGCACTCAACAGGTTGCGGCTCTTTCACTTTAATGATCATCTCTGCGCGCTCAAAAATCTCCTGAGCCGTTGCAATTACCGCAGCACCTGCCGCTTCGTACATAGCGTCGGTAAAACCAATTGAATCACCGCACAGAGTTTCAACAATCACAGAATGACCGCTTTCTACCAGTTCACGGACACCTGCCGGGGTAAGGCCAACGCGATATTCATGATTTTTAATTTCTTTTGGAACACCAATTAACATAGAAACCTCCGACAGGATTAAGACTTTTTAACTTTTATATAGGAGCCATTAAGGCGTTAAAACTATTCTAGAAGGTGTTATTCAGTCGATTTCATGGTATTTTTTTAATTATGAAGACCTTTTAACTATTTGAATTCACTTTTTGAAGGGCAATCCAGTAGAAATCACTGGTTTTCCAAAAGTCAGGGCTAGAAACCGTCTATAAAACCTTCTCAACTGACTTTACTCCGTTAAAACGTACATCTGTATTTAGAATAGAACAGCGCACCATGGCCGACTACGAACTCGACAGAATCGATCGCAACATCATCCGTATACTGCAAAAAGACGCCCGCATCTCATACGCAGAACTCGCCCGACAAATTGGCTTAAGCACCACACCCTGTGTAGAGCGCATCAAAAAGCTGGAAAAAGAAGGCGTGATTCGCGGCTACACCACGCTTTTAAACCCCAATTTTTTAAAAGCAGGCCTGGTCGTATTCGTACAAATTCGACTGGCACGCTCACCCAAAGACATCTTTGAAAAATTTCGCGACGCCGCCAAAGCCCTGCAAGAAGTTCAAGAATGCTATCTGGTCTCGGGTAACTTCGACTATCTACTCAAAGCCCGCGTTCAAGACATGAAAGCCTACCGACGTTTCTATGGAGAAACCTTGTTAACCCTACCCGGCGTTCAAGAGTGCACAAGTTATGTAGTAATGGAAGAAATTAAAGATACGTTAGAAGTACCGGTTGGCTATAGGGCCTAAATACTCTAAGCGCTGTGGAAACTTTAGGCTCGCCCATTCTGGATTAAATAAGATAAGAAAAATTAAACATACAATTAATAAAAAACCGGCCATTTAGGCCGGCTTTAATCGCTAGAACATTTTTATAAATTAAAGCTTCACATTAAATCTTACGTAACCAAATACGCCGGGTACGTCGTAGGTGGTTGCATCAAAGCCATTTAATGCACAGCTAAAACAAGTTGGTGAGTCTTCATCGGTAACGTTAAGCAAACCAGCAGAAATGGTAATTTCTGTGTCACTTGGTACCGACCAGCTCGCCGCCAAATCAACATACAAGGTTTCGTCTAGGGTATTTAATTCAGCCGCTTCGTTTGAACATAAACCTAGGCCAGCCAACCCCGTACAGTCTTCGGTAACTTCATCAATGTAGCGGAAGGTTGCCGCAAAGGCCCAGTTGTCGTAAAACAATTCAGCGGTAAGCGTAGATTTTAATTCGGGATACGCTTGCTCTGGATCACCGGTTTCGGTGCCTTCTAAATGCACGTCAATAAAGCCCGTAGAAGTTGGAACCTGCTCTACGTATTCATCTAAGAAGGTGTTTTGCCACGTTAATTTCACCTGACCAAAATTGTAGGTTGGGCTTAAATAGGTGAAGGTTAAATCGTAGCCCGAGGTTTCAATGCCACCAATATTGGTTAATTGATTTGAAAAACCGTTAATAACACCACCCGCGGTTCGAGTAATTCCGCTACACAAGGTTGGATCAAGGGTGTTAATACAACCTTCTAATTGCACCTGTGCATCTAAGGCTTGAATGGCACCTTCGATCTCGTGATCGTAATAAGTACCTTCAACGGTGAATTGTTCGATCCAATCTTGGTTATCCACCCAGTCGGCATCGTAAACAAAACCTAGAGTGAAGCTGTCGGATTCTTCTTGTTGCAGTTGGCGATTACCACCGGTTGTTACCGAAATTTGGTTGTTAAACTGCACATAACTGCCATCCACAGGAACACCCAACGCCTGACAGTTGGCAATGGTTTGAGAATCCGCCGGTGTAGAACCCGGTTGCGTGCCTAACAAATCAGAACACGGATCGGCAAGCGTTTGGTCGAAACGTGCCGCAGAACCGAATAATTCACCAATACCCGGTGCGCGCAAACCTTCAGAAACGCTACCGCGAATTAATAGATTTTTTACGGGACGATATTTAAATCCCACTTTACCGGTCGATTCAGAACCGAAAGTACTGTAGTCAGAGGTGCGAAGTGCCAACGATAAATCCAATAAATCGGCACCCGGTAGGTTTGCTAAAATGGGCACCTGCAATTCTAGATAATATTCTTCGACATCAAAACCGCCGCGTGTTGGTGTTGAAGGTACACCCGCACTTTCGCCAGCGACTACAACCGCATCGGGTTGGAAAAAACCATCTTGTTCTCGGTATTCAACACCGGCTGCAAAGGCAAATGCCCCGGCTGGTAAATTAAATAAAGTACCGCTGATGTTTGCACTAATATCGCTAAGCTCTTGCTCACTTACGTCTTTTTGCACAAACGAAATATAATCCAATTGCTCTTGTGTAATGGTACCCGTGCCATCACCCTGACCACCAAAGAAATTCAACGGCACACAAGGATCGGTACAATCTTCAATGGGGCCTAAAGCTTGTCGAATTCGTGCAGAGTTATAACCCCCGGTTTTAATTTGGTCGGCACGGTTTTGTGAACGCGAGAAATTAACATCCCAATAAAAATTACGATCGGCAAGTTCAAACTGCCCTTGCAAACCTGCACTCACATAAAAAGTATTAACGTCTTGCTCAAATACACGCGGGCCACCTTCTAAGGGTCTGCGACCAAAAAAGAACGGATTGGTATTAGCATCAATGGTAAAACCAAACGGGTTAAATGGATTCGAAGCATCAACCGAAATCGTATCCAACAAATTACCATTACCGGCTTCTGGGCCAATAAATAAAGGCTCCGGCGCCGCTTGGTTAGTGGATTTACGATTGTTAAACAAACCTTTTAATGTAAAGGTTGTGGTAGGCGTTAAATCGTATTGCGCTTGGGTATAAATATTGGTTCGCTCATTCGGTGCAAGTACTAAGTTAAATGGCGAGAAATTAAAACGATCAGCATTCGTGAATGGATGAAAATCATCATTTGGGCCACACGGGTTTGACGCATCGTATCGTGGCACACCGGTTACACCATTATTAATGGTACAGTCGACATCAATTCCGGTATTCGGATCGGTAAAAACAAATCGTCCTTGCGGCGTACCCGAACTGCCACCCAAACCGTTAGTCACAAATGGAATTGGTGTAGACGCTTGATCGCGATCGGCAGCCAATACGTCGTTAGAATTCACATAACCGATATTTAAAAATATACGGGATTTTTCGCCATGCGAACCAATCGATAAATTAATTTCGTTATTTTCACCGTCACCCTCATCGTAAGCTCCGGAATAAGCCTCAATTTCAAAACCTTCGAAATCTTTTTTGGTAATAATATTAACTACACCGGCAATAGCATCACTGCCGTAAATAGACGATGCGCCATCTTCTAAAACTTCAATACGCTCAATAATTGCTGTGGGAATGGTATTTAAGTCAACCGCTGACGACACACCACTGGCCGAAGAACCATTTACCCAACGCACACCATCCACCAAAACCAAGGTGCGATTCGAGCCTAAATAACGCAAATCAATTTGCGAAGCACCGGCACCAATACCGCCACCATCCGGCGGAAAGCCAAAGTTACCACTGCTATTAAAACGCGAGTTTAAACCACCACCCGAAGCAGTTAAACGTTGAAGAAAATCCCCTAAAGACGTCAATCCCGATCGATCCAAATCCTTTGCGGTAAGCGTTACAACTGGCGAACCCTGCGATAAAGGGTCTTGGCGAATACGCGTACCGGTAACAACAACCTCTTCCAGTGCTTTTTCTTCTTCACCGTCCTGAGCAAACGAAGGAATCGAAAGCCCCATCATTGCCGAGGCAAAAAATGGAATACACGGGCCAAATTTAAAAAACTTCGCTAACGACTTTTTAGCAAAATAATTTTTATTTGGCAGGGATTTATTTTTAAGATTCTTAAACTGAATCGACATTAACCGTCTCCAAGGATGGCCCCACAAACAAGCGAGGAATTTATCGACACAAAAAATCACATCAATGCCAGCAAAAACACATTGAAGTGACCTTCGCGAGATTTTATTCAGGGACGATTCATACAATGGCTTCCACCCTGTCACTAATGACAAGTGTGAACAAATAGTGTGAACTTATTGAAAAAAGCTGATTTTAAATCACAGAGAGTTAAGGAAGAGACGCTTAAGAAGAAATCAAAAACTCACCACATCAGAAAATTGGTCAATATTTTAAATACCTACTCATATAAGAGTTTAATCAGAATTATCTTCTATCCCACAATGTGCAAGACAACTTAAAACTGAATATCATAAACGGCACCGCAAATTAATAACATAAAGTTATCAAAATCAGGAGTTCAGGTAACGACAAAATTACGAAAAAGCTAGAACACTCTTACTTAATCCAGCTTAAAAATTAGCTTTATAAAAAACCAAATTCATTAAGTAAATCAGAAAAAACACTAATAAAGTTAATTTTTCACACAAACACAAAAAGAACATTTCGTGCAATAAAACTAACACAATACAACTTGCACAATAAAACCTAACCACTTAAAACTACATAACCATTCCAAAGAAATTAGTTTAAGACATTAAAGGGCACCCTTCTTAAAACTATTTGAATTATAAGCTTGTCACTAAAACTAACAACCGAATAAAAATTCACAAAAACGTGATTGCGTTAAAACACTCAACAAATTGTCATTGAAAAATAACGTCATAATAGATAGTTAAGAGGCCCTGAAAACTCGATAGACTCGCTGAATAACAACTTTGGAAATGCCACCATGAGTACAGTAATTCTTAAAGATGTGTTAATTCAATCTGGCAAAATTAACCAATATTTTGAAGGCGCGGTACCAGTTAATTTGTGGCGAGCCAGGAATAAAAAGACACAAATTCATGTTTTCGATTTCGTCGAAAAAAATACTGTTCTATCCAACGGTCGACCAAGACTAGCAGACATTCAAATCGTCTCGAAAAACGGCGTTAAATGGGTTTCTGTAAAGTATCAACCCAGAGGAATTAGTACATTTGATGAACCAGGATTACCCAAAGGTAAAGACTGGGAGTATTATAGAATTCCAAAAGGTACGGAGCTTCCTAATGGGTTGGCAATTGTCAAAGATCAATTTAATACAAAATTTCAGGCTACTCATTATACAATAGCTCCAGCATATGATATGCCTCTATCCCAATTTAAAAATTTACTTCATTTGTTAGCTCAAAGAATTATAAAGGAAGCAATATAATGGAAATACCAAATCACATGGCCCCAATGCTCATTTCTGCCGTTCGCGATGGCTTACTCTATCAAGATCAACTGTTGAAAAGCGAAACCTTAAGAAACAGAGCAGACTACGAAGAGCATATATTACAGCTATCTCAATTTCTTGAATTTTTAAAAGAAGAATATAAGTCAATTGAGCAAGAAGCAGGTATTCCATTAGAGAATTTACTGTAATAAACGCTTCAAAAACTCGGAATAATTCTCTTTCCACTTACATACGTTTAAATGTTTTTTATGGAGCCAGAATAGTTACACAGTTTCGCAATAGACAGACCAATCACAAAAATCGAAGAGGACATTCTGAGACAACCAAAATTTTCAGCCAAGATCGCCAAGTCCAACTAGTTCTTCTGATTCAAATATGCGTTAAAAATTCAGCAAGTTAAATCGAAAAAGCACAGTATATAGAAGGGAAAAGCGGAAAATAAACTCAAGCGTAAATTTACCAAATCGTAGTTTCATTAATGGCTACTGCCATTCATTGCAATTAATTATTAACAGTCTCAACCAACTATTAGCAGCAGAACGTCGTTTAACCAAAATTTCCCTGCCGTTAATATTACGCGACATATTCAAAGCAACATTTCTATCGAAAGATACTCACTCGCTTTTTGCGCATTTTCGCATTTAGGTACCACACCCAATAACGGTGCTTGTATCCTCTCGTAAATACTTTGAATATTTTCTTGTACACATTCAGCGTTGTCATCCATGCAGTTTGCAACCCAGCCAGCGATAGGCAAGCCTGCTTGGCGAATGGCGTTGGCGGTAAGTAGTGCATGGTTGATGCAGCCTAGGCGGATGGCGACCACTAAAATGACGGGCAGTTGTAGTTTTATGACGATGTCGGCGAGGGTTTCCCGTGGGTTTAGGGGTACAAACCAACCACCGGCGCCTTCCACAAGCCAGAGGTCGGCGCGGTTCATAAAGGCGCCTTGGATAAATCCGGTGAGTCGCGAGGTTTGCAATACTTTGTTTTCGTGGCTGGCGGCTAGGTGCGGTGCTATGGCTTCTTTTAACGCAATGGGATTTACCGACTGATAGGGCAAGCTCAAGGTCATAGAATCGATAAGTGCTAGCGCGTCTTCGTTTTTTAAAATGCCGTCTTGCTCAACACAACCTGCGGCGACAGGTTTTAATGCACCGGTTGTTAAACCTTGTGCTTTAGCTTTTTCGAGCAACGCACAGGTAATAAAGGTTTTACCCACTTCGGTATCGGTGCCGGTTACAAAGAATTTGTTGGATTTTCTCATAGTCACTAAAAAAAATAATTTTTGTTTAAAAACAGATGTCGCTCACATATGAACGACAGATTACTGTTATCAACAGTTTGCGCTATTAACATCAAGATTTAAATTAAACTGTCAACCAGAAAACGATAAATAATACACTTCGTAAGTAAGTGGTAGACCTTGATCTACTCGAAATTGTTCGTAACTTTCTTTTAAGCGCAACAACCTCTGCTTGCCACCCAAACCACCAGCACGATTTTGATTTACATTGTGCGCACCAATATCACGAATACTTTTAATTAATTCGCCAAATTCAGAAAAATACAGAGTAATAATTTCTGTATGAATACTAAAATCTTTAAGTTGTAGCTTTTTTGCGATATCAACAAGAACTTGGTCAGCAAGAAAACGATTTACATGTCGGTAGTCATCAACACTTTTCCATGCCGCTTTTAGTTCCAATAAGCTTTGCGGGCCAAGGGTTGAAATAAATGCACGTGCTTCTGGTTTTAAAATCCGATTAATTTCCGACAATAATTTTGCTGGCTGTTCACACCATTGCACCGACAAGCTGGAATACAAGGCATCAAAGCTATTATTTAAAAACGGTAATGATTCTGCATCGCCCACACTAAACAAGGGTTTTCGATAATGGTGCTGCGCAAAACTTGCCATGCCGTGAGAAATATCAACACCGGCAATATGGTGATATGAGTTGCTTAATTGATTCGAAAAAAATCCGGTACCAGAACCTAAATCTAACACATTGAGTTCGGTTTCTTGCAATGAATTATGATTTATATACTGGCGATATTGATGTAAAAGCTCGGCGCCAACTTGGCGTTGAAAATCAGCAACATCGTCGTATTTTTCTGCGCAGCGACCAAAAGATTCAGCAACCAGATATTTATTTCTGTGCGGCTGGTGTTCTTGCACAAAATCGACGATACGCTTAATAACCTCTTCTGGAATTTCTAAATGTAAGGCGTGACTGCCATTAAGGCTTACATATTTTTGTTCGCAAGGCGCTGCCTTAGAAAGATCCTCTAAATCAGCGATACAGGTTTTTGGAACCAGTTGGTCGCCTTCTGCTAATAGGTGTAAACCGGGCACAATAATCGAAGCATAATTCTTTTGATTATCTATACTGTGTAACCAGTCTAGAGTTTTTGATAAATCATTTGCTTCTAGCTGTTGTGAATAAAGATCACGCAGTTTTTTAAGTATTGTTTTTGACGTATTGGTGTTTTCGGAATTTGAATTACCCGCAACCAATTGCGCAAAGTGTTTTAAGGTTTTTTGCGCATTTTGTTGCACACTGTTGGCAAAGTTTTGATACACCAACTCGTCCATGGCATTTGGCCACTGATCCGATTGTGTAAACCGTGCATTAGCGGCCAAGGTAATTACGGCGCTCACTCGCTGTGGATATATATGGGCAATTTGCATAGCCAACATGCCACCCAACGACCAACCCAAATAAATACCAACCTTGGGTAAAACCGATAACAATGATTCTATGTTGATGGCTAAATGTTTATTCTCACCAAAACCCGGTAAATCAATAATATAAACATCAAAATAGTCACGCAGCTTTACACCAAAGCCTTGCCAAGATTGCGAATCACACCCCCAACCGTGTAATAAAACTAAGGGTTCGGCGCTGATGGGTTTTTGCAAGCATGCGTAAAATCCCGGTGCTAAATAACTCGGTTGATTTTTTTCCAATGTATTTTCGACGGTATTTTTCGGTGAGTTTAAAACCTGCTCGCAAGAGGCTTTTAAAGTTGGGGTAGACTTCATAAAACTTTTACTTAACGAGCAGAAGAAACAACAAAACGTTCATTGGCGTCAATCAATAAATTTACCAGTGAATCAATGTCTTCTAAAGAATGACTGGCGGTGAGTGTTACGCGCAAACGCGCCGTACCCGCAGGAACTGTTGGCGGGCGAATAGCGCCAACCAATACACCCTGCTCTTGTAACCACTGGGCAACCTTTAGAGTTGTTTCTTGGTTGCCAATAATAATCGGTTGAATGGCGGTGTGTGAGGTTAGTAATTCAAGATTGGTCTTTTGCATTTTTTCACGAAATACGCGAATTAATTCAGCAAGATGATTTCGCAAACCTGTGCCTTCGCGAATAATTTTGAGCGATTGGCGTGTGGCTGCTGCAACCGCCGGTGGTAACGCGGTGGAATAAATATAAGGTCTGGCGAATTGAATGAGAGTTTCTATAAGGGTTTCGCTACCCGCTACAAACGCGCCATAGGTGCCAAAGGCTTTACCTAGAGTTCCCATCAGCACGGGTACATCATTCGCGCTTAAATTCTCGGCTTCGCACAGGCCTGCGCCGGTGGCACCAAGCACACCAAAGCCGTGGGCATCATCAACCATTAACCACGCATTATGCTGCTGGCAAATTTGGCTAATTTCTCGAAGCGGTGCAAGGTCGCCATCCATACTGAACACACCATCGGTAACGACGATTTTGCGGTTGGCTTTTGGTGTGAGCATTTTTTCTAAGCTGTTTAAATCGCAGTGTAAATATCGCCGAAATTTAGCACCGCTCGATAAGCCGCCGTCTAATAAAGAGGCGTGATTTAATTTATCTTCGGCAACCAAATCACCTTGGCCGAGCAAAACATTCAAACACGCTAAATTTGCGGCATATCCGTTAGCAAATAATAAAGCACGTTCACGCCCGGTAAATTCAGCCAATTCTTGTTCTAATAAATGATGCTGTTCGTGATGACCAATCACCATGTGCGAGGCACCACTGCCTACACCATAACGTGCTGCGGCTTCGGTAAATGCTGTGATTACATCAGGATGATTGGCAAGACCCAGATAATCGTTGCTGGCAAAATTTAAATAATGCTGAGCATTAACCTGAACGCGACTGTTTTGGGCAGATAATAAAACTTTGCGTTGACGGTATAAATGCGCCTCGTGACGATCAAGCAGGGCTTGTTTTAATTGTTGCTCAATCGTCATGGCAATCTTCCGTCGCAGTAAAAAAGAGATAAAAGAAAATCTAATGAATTTGAAGAAACCTCTGATTAAATCGCCATTGCATTCATCAGAGATTTCAAACTGTTTTTAATTGCTCAAACGGCGGCTGTTACGCCGGAATTAATCGGCGTTTTTACTTGGGCGGCGTCATAGAAAAACGCTTCATTCTTTTGCGCTTCTATTTTTTGTTCTAAAGCCGCTTGTTCGGTGGAGTCATCTACGTGGGTTTCGCGTTGTTCGGGTTTTAGGTTTAAACGCTCAAACAATTGCATGTCTTTGTTGGCTTTAGGGTTTGGCGTGGTCAGGAGTTTTTCACCGTAAAAAATCGAGTTGGCGCCAGCCAAAAATGCCAAGGCTTGAGTTTGATCGTTCATGTCTTCGCGACCGGCCGACAAACGCACGTAAGACTTCGGCATTAAAATGCGCGCAACGGCAATAGTGCGAATAAAATCGAAGGGATCAAGATCGGGGTTATCGGCCAGCGGTGTTCCGCTCACACGTACCAACATGTTGATAGGGACCGATTCGGGATGTTCCGATAAATTCGCCAATTGTTGCAGAAGACCGGCGCGATCGTTATCCGATTCGCCCATGCCGACAATGCCACCGGCGCAAATTTTCATGCCGGATTTACGCACGCGATCAAGGGTTTCAAGCCGGTCTTGATAGGTTCGAGTGGTAATGATTTCGCCGTAATATTCTGGCGACGTATCAAGATTGTGGTTGTAGTAGTCCAAACCGGCGTCGGCCAGCTCTTGGGCTTGTTCGTCTTTTAACATGCCAAGCGTCATACAGGTTTCAAGACCCAATTCTTTAACGCGGCGAACCATGTCGGTAACGTAAGGCATGTCTTTCGATTTCGGTGAACGCCAAGCGGCACCCATACAGAAACGGGTTGCTCCGGCTTCTTTTGCGGCTTTGGCTTCTTCTACCACGGCATCAACGCGCATCAGTTTTTCGCGCTCAAGACCGGTATCGTAACGAGCCGACTGCGGACAATAGGCGCAGTCTTCTGGACAAGCGCCGGTTTTGATCGAACACAAGGTGCTCACTTGCACTTGGTTGGGATCAAAATAAGCTCGGTGTACACTTTGCGCTTGGAAAAGAAGATCCATAAACGGTTTGTTAAATAGCGCGAGGATTTCTTCTCGTTGCCAATCGTGGCGAATTGCAGGTTCAAGGGCAGACATCACCGAACTCCAGCTGTCAGTCATTAGATAAAATCAGAGCAAGGCAGTCTAAACGAAAGCAAAAAGCTGTCAACCAAGTTATAAAGTTTTGGTTTACTACTCTTAGATCAGTAAAATTTTTAACGTTAAATCAAGATGTTAACATCTCGAACACAAGGATGTATCTGTGCAAGCAACCCAAAGAAAGTGGTTCAGCATCACCAAGCGTTGGTGGCATAAAGCCACAGATCTCACATCGAATGCGGCCGCACAGTTTTTACAGAGTTGCGTTATTTGTCACGACGCTATTACCGAACACAACCGCTCCATTCACGCCCAAAAGATTTGCTCGCTGTGTTGGCAGTGCCTACCGTGGATTGATCAGCACTGCGGCACCTGCGGGTTACCGCTGGCCGTAGGTGCAATCCAATGTGGCGTTTGCGCCAATCAAAGGCTCAGTTACGAACGTTGCTTTTGCCCACTGCGCTACGATTTTCCCGTAGATGTATTGATTCGCAACTTCAAAGACGCCCGACAATGGCCGGTTAAATCGGCCTTGGTAGACCTTCTCAACAGCGCTCATCAAGAGCTGGATTTTAGTCAGTTCGATTTTATCGCGGCGGTGCCAAGTCACTGGCGCAAGCGCTGGCAACGGGGTTTTAATCACAGCTACGAACTGGCCGTTACGCTCGCGAAGCAACACAACATCCCGCTGGTAACGGATTTTAAACGCGTTAAATTCGGCCAAGACCAACGCCTGCTGACCCGCAAAGAGCGCTTAAAAAATCTCGAAAACACCTTTTTTTGTAAGCAAGATCTTAGCGGCCAACACGTTTTATTACTCGATGATGTGGTCACCACCGGCGCCACCATTGAGTCTGCCGCTAAAGCCTTAGTCGCGGCAGGGGCCAAACCGCCGGTTGTTTTGGCCATTGCGCGAACACCAGCTCGCCAAAAGCCAACAACTCGCTAGAGAATTCATCGTTCAGTCGTTAGAATTCGTTTTTGAATCGAGACACCTCTATGATTGACTCACAACATCCTTACAATTCTCTCACGCCAGATGCCGTGTTAGACGCCGTAGAATCGTTGGGTTATCTCAGCGACGCTCGCATACTTGCGCTCAACAGTTACGAAAACCGCGTATACCAAGTGGGAATTGAGGGTAAAAGTCCGATCATTGCCAAGTTTTACCGGCCTAATCGCTGGAGCCGCGAGCAAATTCAAGAAGAACACGACTTCGCCGAGCACTTGCTGGATCTTGAGATTCCCGTAGTGCCGCCGCTTAGAGACGACAGCAACGTGAGCCTTCATCACTTTGGCGATTTCTTGTTTGCTGTTTACGAACGCAAAGGCGGTCACGCACCAGAGCTGGATAATCTCGATTGCTTACACGTCATTGGTCGCTTAATTGGCCGAATGCATTCGTTGGCTAAGCAAGCGCCCTTCAAGCATCGCCCAATTCTGGATATTCAAAGCTTTGGTATCGAATCGCGAGAGTTTTTGCTGAGTAACGATTTTATTCCCAAAGAATTGGTGCAAGCCTACGATTCGCTGACTCAAGATTTAATAACGCAAATCCAAGCACGTTTTGGGCAAGTTAAGTTTGACAATATTCGCCTACACGGCGATTGCCACCCCGGCAATATTTTATGGCGCGACGACAGCGCTTTTTTTGTTGACCTTGATGACGCGCGAATGGGGCCTGCGGTACAAGATTTGTGGATGTTATTGTCGGGCGATCGCGTACAACAAACCTCTCAACTTGATGAAGTCTTAGACGGTTACCAACAATTCTGCGACTTTAATCACGCCGAATTAGTATTGATTGAACCCTTGCGCACTTTACGAATCATGCATTATTCGGCTTGGCTGGCACGCCGCTGGAACGATCCCGCGTTTCCAATGAATTTTCCATGGTTTAACAGCGCGCGATATTGGTCGGAACATATTTTAGAGCTGCGCGAGCAATTTTCCGCCATGCAAGAACCACCGTTGGCTTTGTGGTAATCGGCTTTGTGGTAGCAGTTAGCCGCCACCACAACTCAGCAATAGCGACCTTATCGACTAGGTCGCAAACAAGAACCATCATCGGCAAGAAATGTATATAAATTGGTCTAATTCTTGAAAAACCATCAAAAGGCCAAAACTAAGAGCAACCTCAGAGAAAATTACACTTGGAGCTTCAAGGTGATCGAAGAAATTTGGGAGAATATTCGTCGCGAGGCGATGATTAACGCCCATCAAGAACCCATTCTTGCGAGCTATTTGCACGCGACCATACTCAACCATACATCGCCTATGGCAGCGCTCAGTTACATACTGGCCAGCAAGCTTGACGGCCCAACTGCTTCAGCACTGTTGATCCGCGAAGTCATCGAAGAAGCCTTCGAAGCCAATGCAAATGCCTTCTCAGAAGCCGTCGCCTATGACCTAGACGCCGTGCTTAAAAGAGATTCGGCCTGCGACGAATTCTCAACGCCCTTTTTGTATTACAAAGGTTTTCACGCCTTACAAGCTTACCGAGTTGCCCATTGGCTGTGGAATCAAAACCGTAAGCCTTTCGCCTTGTTTTTGCAAAACAGAATTTCTGTGGTGTTTTCTGTCGATATACATCCGGCGGCGGTTATTGGTAAAGGCATTATGTTCGATCACGCCACCGGTATTGTGGTTGGCGAAACCGCTCGCGTAGATGATCACGTATCGATTATGCAATCGGTAACCCTTGGTGGCACCGGCAAAGAAAGCGGCGACCGGCACCCAAAAATCCGCCGTGGCGTTTTAATTGGCGCGGGTGCAAAAATTCTCGGCAACATTATTGTCGGCGAAAACGCCTTGGTTGGTGCCGGTAGCGTGGTACTCAAAGAAGTAGAACCACACGCAATTGTAGCCGGAGTTCCCGCCGTTAAAGTGGGCGAAACCGGACAGCGAAACCCTGCCGATGAAATGTGTTACGACTGGGAAGAGAAGGCCTCAATTACCCACGAAAATACCGCCAAACTTCCTCTGTAATAGCACATATCAAACGAAATAGCACATATCAAACGAGCAAACAAAAACGCCTTATTAAAAGGCGTTTTTTGCGAATTGAATTAAGAATTAAGAATTAAGAATTAAGAATTAAAGAGTTTCTACGCCGTGACCTGGGTGCCATTTGCGGTCGAGCGGTGATTCACCGAGGCAACGGTTGCGTGAACCCAATTAATGTATTTCTCATTATTTTCATCGCTGGGTACATTTCTTAATAATTCGGCGGTACGTTGCGATTCTTGTAAATCGCGAATCATTTTTAACACTTCGGGAAAACGCTCGGGATGGCTGCGGTCACTGGCGAATACCAAATTGTTCCGATTCAAGCGTCCCATATTCATAGATTTACTGACCTGTTTATGACAACGACAGCGATTTGACTCTTTCACCAAACCGCAATGTTGCATAGTTACTTCATTCACTTTAGAGCGCGCCCGAGATAATTTTTTACGGTAATTATCTTGAGAGATATTCATCACCTGGGAACCATCGGAATGATCCATTTCAAAAATTTCGCCCAGAATATACGTCATTCGTGCTTCGTCGTCTAAACACTGCAATAACGCCAAGGTGCAGGCAACCCTTACCTCTTGCAGTAATTGTTGATAATCTGGCTTATCAACTTCGGCTTCGTCATGGTCGTTAATATCAATATAAATGCCTTCGGCAAACTGTTCAAAGGTCAGTGAATTTTCGCTTTTTTTACTGTTTTTTAGCGAAATTAATAGATTGTAAGCCAACCTATACACCCATGTGGTAAATTTACTTTCACCTTTAAAACTGTGAATGTTTTTAACGATACGAATATTAATTTCTTGACATGCGTCTTCTGCGTCATGAGGATTTGAAAAAAACCGCAATGCAATGTTGTACATTTTATGCTGTAATTGAAGCAATACCTCATTTAATGCAGATTGATTCCCCGATTGAGCGTCTAACACAAGGGCATCTAAATCTGCATTGAGAGCTGAATTTTCCATATAAATACCTTTTTATTTTAAAATCCACTTACACAACAGAATATTTATTGTTATATTTTTTTAATTACAATGACTAAACTTATCTTTTAAAATCCTGTTTCTTTTAAAACCTTGTTGACTTTTTCATCTATTTTTTAAACCATCTTTGCCAACATTTTTTACTCATAACACTATTTACTCACAACGTTGTTCACTCACAACATTGTTCACTCACAATATTGCTACTATTAACTGCTATCTGCCCATACAAATTATTAGCAACCATTACTATTTATTAGCAACCATTACGATGCAATTTAAATTGCTAAAAAATCCCCAAACTGAGATCTCGAAATAACTCTAATGTTCAAAGTACTTTGGTTTTAAAATTACTTTGGTCTTAAAGCACTCTACCTCCACGAAATACAGCTCTCAAAGTAAAGCTGTTTAACGCTACATTGTAACGACTAACGGGTTAAGTTAAAAAGTTCTCTTGCAACTATTGCGTGAAATTACACTCGTAATTCTGCATCAAGCCAAAGGTTCCCACACCATAATGACAACTAAACTACCAAACCATAACCGTATTGGGGAGTGTCGATAAGATAAAACCAGTCTCATAGAGGTTTGCACCACAAACAAGATACTAAGATGAAGGAATTTGCATAATAATCTTATAAAAATGAAAGTCTACTGACAAACCAGTCTAACAATTCACATTTCCATAACTCACTTTAGTACCTATAGCAGAATGAGATATAAAAAATATTTTTAAAAACTGAACAGTTATACGTGTAACCATCATAGCTATAAAATACCGGCCACACTCAAAAATTGATCGCCTGACCAACACAATGAAATATTTAACTTATATCAAAAAGCAAATTTCAAAATTAGCCATTAAATACCCAGCTTATTACGATTATTTTAAAATTTAAAAATTCATTGGCACAAATTGAATTGGAGCATTATTTAAAAAATTTTCTGTCACAGAAAATATCATGAACGAGTCTAAGCTACTAAACCAATAAACCTCCAAAAAATTGGAGAACGATAATAATGACGGTAGCTAATAACACACTCGTGCAGAAAAAATCAGACGCGAACTTATCATCCTTCAGTTTTAAATCGCTAAATTTAGACCCTAAAAACTTTAATGTAGAAGACTTCTGGCAAGCCATCGATCATTTAGAAAACACAACCGGTGCGCAATTTATTCGCATGGATTTCGGTGTTCCTGGCTTAAGAACTCTACCCAATTGCATAGATGTACAAAAATCAAATATTTCTAATGGCATTACCGCTAGGGCATACCCGCCGCATATTGGCACAGAGTCTTTACGCAGAGAAATGTCGGTATTTATTAATGACCGCACCCATCTGCGCTTCACTAAAAAAAATCTTTTTGCAACCTGCGGCGGCACCCAAGCATTGTATGTTGCGCAGGCCTTAGCCATTGGCATTCAAAATAATAAAGATTCAATTTTATATTTAACACCGGGTTACCCGCCCATGTTAAGCCAAGGGAAATCATTAGGTAAAAAAATTCTATGCATCGATACTACATTCTATCGCGATAACGAACTCGTTGAACAAATACAGGAACACTTTGCACAACATAAAATAGCAGCAATTGTGTGGGCAAGCCCAAGCAATCCTTTATGGAGCATTTTATCGCCAAAAGAATTAGCAGCCATTGCACAACTTTGCGAAAAATACCAGGTAACACCCATTGAAGACATGACTTATCTGGGTATGCTCACTCAAGACAATGGCAATATTTTTAAAATTCCTTCCATTGGCCAATTTACGTCTAAATATTTAATGGTTTTTAGCAGCTCAAAAATACTGAGTTATGCCGGTGAGCGTATTGGTTTAATTGGTATATCCGATGGGCTACAACACGAAACCTATCCCGATTTAGAGCATTTATTTTCAACACAATCTATTCAAAAAGCCTGCGCGACATTTATTTTTAACACCACCGCGGGTGCACCTCATAGCGCACAACACGCCGTTGCCGATACATTAAAGAAGATTAACAATCGAGAAATTAATATTGAGCTAGAGCTAAACCGCTACTCAACTCGATCTAAATTTTTTAAAGAGTTACTAACAGCAAGTGGATTTACATTATTAGAACAAAAGCCGCCGCTAGCAAATCATAAAGTAATACCGCTCACTAACGTAAATCATTTAGACCCAACTCATTCAATATACTTACCCAATGATGGCTTTTACGTGTGCTTTTATCACAAAAACTATACATCGTTTGAGCTTACACTGAAGCTACTGAATTTAGGCATAACAGTGCTACCGCTCAGCAGCTTTCACAGTGGACATACTCAAGGCGTACGAGCGTGTGTGGGTAGAGCTTCAATTAAAGCGCTCAATCAATTTAAAAATCGTCTGCACAATTTTTAAGGAGTTAAATTATGGTTGCACCCGAGCGTCAAACAGAAAGCCAATGGAATATTCGCTCCATTGATGAGAGTCCAAAACTCAGTTTAGAAGGCTTTGTTATGCATCGTATTCTGGATGGCTCTGGCATGGACGGCGTAGGTTGTGAATATGTTGTTATCGAACCGCACCGAGTGCTCGATCCTCACATTCACAAAAAAGGCCACGCTATTATTTTGGTAATAGAAGGCAGTGGATTTGCTCTGATTGGCGAATCTCGTCGACCCATTCAAAAACACTCCATTATTAATATTCCGCCCGGCACACCACACGGTTTGGAAGCAGGGGATGTATCTTTAGTTGTTTATGGGTTTCAAGTACCGGGAATTATTGACAACAATAACGATGCCGATATCTATTTTTTGCAAGACAACCGCAAAGGCGAGGTAGTCGCTTGCACCTAATTAATTTTTTTTAAACCGTTCGACCCTTCTCTATTTAATTTTTTTACTCATTACTATTTAAAGTTTTTAATTAAATTTGCTTACTTAATTCTTGGAGACAAACATGCAAACTGCAATCGATGACTCACGTTTTAACATTATCGCTCAATCTTACGAATACGCCATTGCAACCTATCCAGATGCTCGTAAAGACGGCGACTGGTTAATGGAAACACTTGATGTTCAACCGAAGGATGTAATTTTAGAAATATCAGCAGGTACTGGATTTTTAACGCAAAAAATTGCAGCGCTTAATTTAAAAGGCACTTTATTTGCGCAGGACATTGCACCACGCACACTGCATTTAAATCGCGAAAAAAATAAACGCTTCGATCACATTCGTTACATTACCGATACCGGTGTGGTAGCCGACAACAGTTGTGATAAAGCAGTTTCGCTAGGCGGCTGGCATCACATGGAAGACCAAATTGGCATTACGCAAAATGCTATGAGTAAATTAAAACCCGGTGGCTATTTTTGTATGGGTGACTTCGCCGATAACTCCAGTATTCAACGCTATTTTGACGAAGTTGTTGATAATATTACTGAAACAGGTCACCAAGCATTATTCCCTTCGTATTCTCGCCTCCTCAATATTGGCCGTTTCGCTAAAGCATCGAGCACCGAAATTGCCGAATTCGACGTGGCTTTCCATTTTGATAATTCAGCTGGCATTGGCGAATTTTTCCAAAAAGTTTTCGCCTTAGATCAAGACCCAGAAGATACTTATAAAGATGTAGAAAAGTATTTTGAAATTAAACTCGATCGCGGTCAGTTAGCGGTTATGGTTCCTTACGTGTATGCAAAATACACCAAGTAAAATTACCTGGAGACTCCTATAAATTGGAGTCTCCTTTTAAATCTGGCGCCAATTAAATCCTCGGTTAAAAAAAGCCTTCGATAAAAAAGCCTTCGTATAAAAATCTACTTAAAAATAGTTACGCTATTGTTTTTCGATAGATGTAAATAAAAAAAGCCCGACATTTCTGCCGGGCTTTTTATTTGCATAATTTAATTCGAGATTAAATTATTCAGCAGCAACCACTTCAGACGCAGCAGGAGCAGCGGCGCTGGTACAAGATGGGAAGCTGAAGCTACATACACGGGTGTTCCATTGGAAGTTACCGGTTAGCTCAACGTATTCTTGGAAAGTCCAGAAAGTACATTGATCAACTGGGTCAACCGCAGTAGTTGAGTAATCACCCCAACGGCTTACACCAGTTTGTACACCAGTTCCGTCCACACACGTTGCTTCTTGCTGAAGGGTACCAGCAGGGTCAGTAGTTTCACGACCGGTGAAGCGAACAGATGGGAACAAAGAGTTGCTTGATGCAGTGTAGGCTAGACCAATGTTACCAACTTGGTCGAAAGTCGCAGCACCCATCCAACGGTGAATACCGTCGCCTGGGCCAAGGGTACCAGTATCGTCTACAGAGATCGCATCAGGATTACTGATATCAAAGGTCGCCCAACGCATACCCGCAACGTTTTGACCAGCGTTAATGGTGTGAGTTAAAACACCTTTCATGCCTTGACCTGGGAAGTTACGCGTAGAGAAACGGTACATGGTGAAGTTGTCTAGGCTGTCTAGCGAGCTACCAGGAGCAGGCTGAGACGCAGAACCAACACCACGCCAGCTTGGAACACCTTGCGACAATAATGGCTTAGCATCGAAGGTAGAGTTCGCTGGGTTATCCCAATCGGTACAGAATTCCCAGAATAGGTAACCGTCAGTACGTCGGCTTTCTAGAGCAGCGCCGTATAGACCACAGCTTCCGGTAGGCGCTGGAGCACCGCCATCAATGTGAGCTGGCTGAATGCCGTCTGGGTTAGCGTTAGTGTTAATGCGGAACACAACAAATGATGCATTTGGATCGCCAGCAAGCATGGCATCACGATCAAACGCTACCGCATCGATACCACCAAAGGTTGCACCGTTGGTGAATTGACGGAAGGTCGCGTGGTAAGCACTTTGACCTGCGCCGTCACTCCAAAGACCAATTTTTGGATAGTCGTTAAAGTCGCCAGGAACGATTTCATAGGCGTAACGAGTGTAAGGACCGGCCGGATCGTTAGTCTCAGAAATGGCGAAACATTGTAAGAACGGAGCTTGGTCAACCGCGAATTGGCTGAACACCCAACGGTCTGCCAAGTGATCGTAAATTACGATTGGGTCACCGCTGTTATCGGATTCACAACGACCGCCGAAACCTGCCCAGAAGCTATTGCCAGGGAAAGGACCGCCAACTACGGCGCCGGACTTGTTGTAGTAAGTCCAAACCAAGTTTGTGTAAGAAACCACAAACTCACGACCAACGTCACCAGTAACGTCAGGCGGAGCAATGCGGAAGCCTAAAACGTTGGCGTTGTCGTCGCTGCCAGGACCAGGAACGCTAACACCGCCAGTTGGTGTTAAAGGCGTTGGCGCAACGCCAGCCATTGGGTCAACATAGTTAGCGCTTGCAGCTGATGCAGAAACCGGAGTGCGAGCGTTAAATTTGTTAGGAACTTCACGGCTAGGACGTGGAGTTGCTGATTTTTGTACTTTTGGCATCTTCAACAATAATTCATCCAAACGCTCAGAAGTGCGATCGAACTGAACAGGTTGACGAACCATCATTTGATAATCCCCGGACTGTACCCACTCATTTGTGGACGCTTTTGCATCAGCTGCGAAGGCTTGACCAACCGCAGATGCTAAAAGCACACAGCCAGCACCAAGTGCCGCAACTTTGCTTTTATGGTTTAACATTTTAAGAGTAATCTCCAAACAGATAATACAGATTAATGCACGGTAATTTACAACCAAGGTTATAAAAATTTAGTTTTTATTATTTAATACAACTACTATAAATATCGCTGCACTTAATAAATGCAACGAACTCTCCTGAAAAAAACTTCCAATACGCCGTATATTTTTATTCAAAAATTGAGCACGAATAAAAACCACCCACATTACAAAAAGTAAGCGTTACTTTTGGCGCGAAAATCAGCAAATAAAAAAATATTAAGATAAAAAAGCGAATTAACTCTGAGCGTTTACACCGAAAGAATTGGTTAATAACCCAAATAACAAACAGGCGGTTACAAAAACAGCAGCATCAAAGCACCACAATATTTATTTTTCACAAAAACTGTCTTGAAAAACATTACTCAGACGGAACATTGTTCAGAAGTAAACGAACAACCGAAAAAATCTCGCAGAATATTTTTTGGTTTAATTTAAAAATTAAATCAACCCCTTAGAAATAGGCATCTCATTACTGCTAATACACAAAACAAAATCAAGCAGCCTAGCATAAGTAACAGCTATCCACGAACCCAAAAAATCACTTTAAAAAAGTTGAAACCTCACGCTCACAAGCATTTTATTTTCGCAAAAAAATTTATATCAATTCACCACAACAATTCACATTGCCAAAAAATTCATTACTGACAAAACAAACAGTCACAACTTATAAAAAACACAAACTTATAAAGTCAGCATCACACAGATAAATAAAGATGAGAAATATTTTTAACAACAAACCCTTCGACCACTACACTTGCACCGACGCGATTTTAGATACACGACTAAGACATATTGATTGTCCTTAAAACTTCTAGCAATGTAGGAACGCGTTGCCAACTTCAGAAAAAATAAGCAATTAACATGGTAAACAGATTGAATATCGCATTTTAACTTTTGCACTCTCGTTAAATCAGGGAAAAGTTGATCAGAGTTTTTTATAGTAAGTATTTACTTAGTCAATTTACGATCAAACATTGAAATTTAGAAAGAGTACAAAAAGATCATGTGAAGAAGATGGGATGAATATCGGATGAAGAAAGTGAGATGAAGAAGATGAAATAAAAGAACGAATAAAACAGACGATACAAACCAACGCTCTACAGAATCTCTGATCATTCACACCGCATTATCAAAGATAATAAAAACAAAAACTAGCGCACACGAATTTAATCCAATAAAACGCCGTTACCTGCAAAAGCAAAATGTAACAGCGCCGAACAGACTCAAAAACCTATCTTTTGACAGGAATTTTATAGGTCATAAACTTATGATTGTATAAAGTTGTTTCATAAACAGACTCCGAGATTTTTTTCAAAAACCGGTACTCGGGGCGCGTCTCCAAAAAGTGAATAAAAACGAACTCATGTTTGAACTCCTCTGCCCAAATCATTAGCTGCTCAAAAATTCTGCGGCCCAATCCCCAAAACTTCTGATCAATAACAATGGCTATTTCAGGATTACCATTCTCCAACTGAATACCACACCAACCCGCCAGCTGCCCCTCAACCAAAACCGCCTGCACACGACAACCCGGTTGCGCATTAACCTGCTGTTTACCATCAATCCATTCCTGCAAACTGCTATCGGTAAATTCATCGTGACCCATCAAATGAGTACGAATATTTTTTTTATTTAACAAATCTTTTAAACGTTTTTTGTTGACCACATCTAAATCGACAAAACGAAGCTCACTTACCATATAAATAAAATATCCAAATAAAAAATACGTAACCAATTGCCATCTAACGCATAGAACTATGAATAGGCAATATAAGAACCATCCAAGGTACCTTTAAGAGACAAAAATACCACAAACAAGACCAAATGCGGAAATTCATTTAAACCAGCTGGTTAAATAACACGAAGACCTTTGGAGGTTAATACTTTAGTTTCAGACAAAAAACGTGACGAACTCAGCTATTCAAGCACCGAACATATCATCGGATTTTAAGCGTAAAAAAAATATAATTAATTCTCATAAAATCATTAAAAAGCTACCTACTTTATGGATCTTATATGCAGTTACGAAGACCATAACAATCGAATTAAAAATCTCGATACAACATTGAGAAGTAACTCCCATTATTTTGCCTCTCAAGAAATATATGGACCTTGCAACTTTAATACTGAAAACGTTAGTCTTACTTTATAGACAAACTGATCGTAGATGCTTAATGATTTTTCAAAGAAAATATTTACTACGGTTTTAATCGAAATTGATGCGCAGCTAGATTATAAATCAGCAATCCAGATATCAATCGTTTCGATCCAACAATTTTTCAAAAATAGCAGTATTACTTATCATAAACTCATTCAAAGGAGTGCATGGAAATGATCTCAGAGCAAGAAAAGAAGGCGTTAAAACAACAAATGAAATCAAATCAACATGAAATATTTGTTGTATCAATTGAGGAAATGGACGCCATTGTAAGATCTTCCGCTAAAAGGAATTTACCGAAAATTAAAAATGTTTGGCAGAAAATAAAAGGCAAAGCTGAGGCCGGAGCAAGTTGGTACGCCTCAGCAGATGACCTGAGAACTCTAAGCAAACTCATAGGTGACCTTGGCGGGTTTACAACAAAAACCTACGTTAAAAATTATGGTGGAAAACCTCACATCGTAATAAAAGGTCACGCAGGCTTACGAAAAGTACTAACAAGCACGAAGTACGGAATCAAGAATCCTAAAGTGATCACTATGGGGTTAGGAAAAGCAGGAGCTATACATGCGGCAAAGTCTGGCGGCATTTTATCGATCGTCTTATTAACTGCCTATAGAATTGCAGACTATTTCTTGACAGATAAGGCAACGTTAAACCAACTTATTGGTTCTTTAGCAACCGATGTCGTTAAAGTTGGTTTGGCCACTGGTGCATCCATTGTAACAGCATCTGCCTTAGTAGGATTCGGGGTGACTTTGGCGATTGGTCCAATGATAGCAGTAATCGCCGTGGGTGTGGTGGCCTCTATGGCATTGAGTGAAATCGACAGTCGATATGGTATAACTGACAAAGTAATTCTAGGCTTGGATGAATTAAACCAAGATATTGAATCTAAAATAAAACAAACAAAGCAAGACATGTTTGACAAAACAAGCGCTGCTGCTGCTAAAATCATTGACTATGCAGTTGATTCAGCAAAAATTATTCTTATTGATGGGGCTAAGCATCAACTCAACAAGTTCTTATCTGGAAAGCCGAGAGTATTTTAAATGACGTACAAAAATAATGGATCAATAGTTACCAGAATATCAAGTTTTTTATTTTTTGTTGTTTTAACTATTGCGTCACTTTCATGGTTTTTCGCTAGTGCTTATAGCACTCTCCACTCCGTTAGTTATAACGATGAGACTGTGTATTTTAGTAAGGGAGCCATGTACGCCTTAGGCGCCGGAATTATATTGTTGCTGTTAACTCTACTGGGTTCTTATCAAAATATAAAAAAAGTTGAGTTATCAGCAACGCAATCAAAATGGGCGACACGAACTTTTATTTCCGCAGCCGTGTTTATGTTCGTATTTCCAATTGCCGCCCACTTTATGGTGAACAAACTTATATCCAAAAGCGGATACTTTGAATGCAAAGAACTGAGTTACCAATGGCTTCTTTATAAAAATTTAGTGTACACAAATAACGAATCAACTTGTGCATTATTAATTCAAGAAAAACAACTAACAAAGCACTCAAGAAGTCACTAAAACAGATCCTTTCTCACCTATTCATCAGAAAAGTCGATAGCTTTAAACTTGGCGCCTTTAATTCCATTAAAAATAACGACTTAGTTATTGGTGTCAACGAAAATTTCGAATGAGAACCTTTACCCACTCCTCTCGTAAACACTTCAAAGAAGTATCTGCCTCAAAATCAACTTAACCGAATTAGCCTACCAGAAAGATCAGATTAGATTACCAGTAGAAAAATATCGTATTGTTGATAACATCGAGAGATTAGCAATATAAATTCATATAACTAACCACGGAATTAAATTCGAGCTAAAGCCGCTAAGGTATAATTTATATCTGCTCACTTGAAAATAAAACCGTAATAAACTACAGACATTACATCAAAACCTCTGGCAAACAACTCCAACCTCATTAATAACAATTATGAATGAACTTGAATTAAAAGTAATTGAGTATCTAAGTCGATTCTCAATCGTCGCTGAAAAGATACATGAATCAAATAATAAAACGCCCGACTTCCTAATAAATCAAGAAGAGAAAATATTGATCGAATTAAAAGAAAAAATAGACCAAGATGAACTTTATGAAAAAAAGAAGAAATACTAAAAAAATAGGGAATTTATCAATACAATAGTCATATGGGGTATAATAACAGAATTTCCGGGATTATCGATTATGGAATCAACCAGTTAGAGACCCAGAGAATACATACAAAAAGTGATTTTTGCTTACTTTTTATAGTTGCGAGCGGAGTTGCCCCCTGCAATCAGATTCAACGAATAATATCTACTCTTTACGGAAGAAAAGCTATTGTAGATTACGACTCAATTTCTGAGACTGCAGTAGATTGTTATTATGCGTATTACAGCAGTTTCTTTAAACACAAGAACACTCTTGATGGCGTCATCTTGGTAGCCGACAGAGTAACTTTTTTATTGGTAAATAATTTTTCGTATAGATATAAAAGGTTTAAATCCTCAGCTTTTTATTCACGATTTACAAATAAAATAAGAATTATTGGCCCGGTTGAACTTGAAGCAAATGGAACGATAATGATTGCAGATTGTGATCTCCCGAGAAAAGAGCAAGAACGTGTAAAAAAATATGTTTTTTCAAAATATAATATTAAGCGAGGCATTATGATTGATTTTCCCCAGAATACTATTGAGTATAAGATTTAAACATAGAAAGCTTCATGTAATACTTAGTGACAATCCTAACGCCACATTCGGCAGCAAGCTTCCGTAAATCGTCATTAACTTTTTCAAATATCAATTTAAAAGGCATAAAATGATAAGTCCTGAATTACTATTTATCGAAGATTTCGAGGAGTTACAACGACCATTATTTCGAAGCGGAAATGCAGATAATCCGAATTTCAGTCGAAATCGTGCACTAAAAGACATATCTATTTATGATAAGAATGGAATAACCTATGTGAGAGCAAATGGTAATGGGTTTTCAACTTTTGATCACATTACAACAGGAATGAAACGCCAGGGTAAAAATGTTTGGAAAATTAAGAAAGGCGCTATAATTCCCGCAGGGCTCAAAATAGTACATGACAGAACCCCGATGAAAAAAGGCCATTTTATGATAGCACCGGATAAAGACATGCCATTGATGAAATATCTCGGTCTTCTTCAAGAACTGGGGTCTGATACGACAAAATGCGTAAAACTTACACCATTGGAGATCAGTAATGGATAAATTAGATGGCTTGTCTATTCCCATGATTATGGGAGATTGGCGATTGGTTATTTTAGCACTGGAGGAAAAGTTAGCATCAAGTATTGCCATTGACTTAGACTCTTTAGATGAAAACGAAGCCGCGGATGTTGCCGAAGATATCGATCGTCTTGAGGGAGTTATTAGTTATTTAAAAATGGAGTTTGAAAAAGAATACGGCCCAAAATAAAGAAAAAGTCAGTTTTCAATTAGTCCAATTTTTGATATGCCTAAAAGCCGATTTATTCAACTTTTAGATCAATTAGCCAGAAACGCAGACAGTCAAAAACGGAAACAAGCTAATGGGTAATTTAAACCTATCGACATTAATGGTGAGTATTCAAGCCGTTCAAAAGCAGATTGAATATTTTGAAAGATTACTAGAGTCCGAGACTGTGCGTGACAAGGCTGAGATTCAAGAATTGCTTCTTAGTTATGATCACATCGCTGATGATTTGAAAGAATCGTATCCATCACAAGGTGGTGAAGGCAGTAATTTTCCAGAATACGAAGATTTACTGTAGATATACCTTTAAAAAGGTAGGACATATCAACGAAAAGATAAAACCGGCTTGCGCCGGTTTTGTTACATTTTAGGTGGTAGTGATTTTTGAAAGCCTTGAATATCGAAGATACGGCGATACCATTCTTCTGTTTTTCCGGTTGGTTTTACTTCTGCAAAACCAAGGTGGAAAAGGTTTGAGGCAACAGATAGATCTGCGATGGTTGGACGATTACCGACCAAGTAATCGGTGTTAGACAAAGCGCCTTCTAGAATACTGAGTAATTCAGGAAGATTTTTTTCGCCGCGTTCAATGGCTTGTTGATCGCCATTGGGTGCAAAAAACACTTTGTTTAATACGATATCGGTAACGGTTGGCGCCAATCGAGTTTGGTTCCAGTCTAACCATTGGTCTACTTTTGCTCGAAGTTTAGCGTCGGTTGGGTACCATTGGGTAAGATTATGCTCGTTGCAAATAAAACGCAAAATAGCATTTGATTCAGTCAGTCTAAAATCGCCGTCTTCTAAAATGGGAATTTGGTGATTGGGGTTAATTTTTAGAAATTCCGGTGACATATGTTCGCCTTCCATCATTGCCACACTTCTAATTTCATAAGGAATGCCTGCTTCTTCTAGCAAAGAAACTACGCGACGACCGTGTTGTGAATATGGAAAATGATAAAGTTTGTACATAATTTACTCCTCAGCAGTTAACATCATAAATACGCACATAAATGCACGTATTTATATAAATTTATTTACAACAATTAAAAAGATCTTAAATTTCTGTAACCAATACTTTTATCGACAAAGCAGGCTTATGGCTTGTTGATAATTACTAAATTTTTCTAATTTGGCTTCCGATATAGGCTTGTCACAACCTTCAACTACGGTAATTCTTTGATTCGCTTTCACACGTTTTACCAACTGTGTTTTACCGTTCGGCCAAGTAATTTTTAACGCTGCTCGCTTGGTATCTGCCAAACCAAAATGTAATAAGCGCTCATTGGCTGAATACACACTGGTTCCACCAACGACTTGTTGATATTGCGTAGGTAAAGTTGATTTTTTATTGAGAGTAACAAGTTCTACTTTTGCGCCAACAGCATTTAGGTTATTGCCATTTTGGCCAATTAACCGCAGCTGCAACCAATTGTTGTTTGATGTGCTAGTGTTTACAAATAAATGGCCAATACCAGTTCCAGGAATAGCATCCGTTAAATTACCAACCGGATATTGCGGCGTATTCACCACATAAAAATCCATTTTTCCGTCTTTGTTCACATCGGCTTTTGCAGTACCACGTGCATCTAACCATGCGCCATTGGCATCAACATTGGCAGCACCCGACGCCTCAGAGACATCAATAAAAGTTCCGTCACCTTGGTTAAGGAACAACCGTCCGGGGCCAGCGCCATTAGGGCCATCACCAATAACTCCAACCGGAGCAAGGTTTTGCGCTAAATAAATATCTTGCCAGCCATCGTTGTTAATATCGGTAAAAAAAGTACCCCAAGAGAATTCCGTAGGAATTTTCACTCCGGCCTCTTCGCCAACATCGGTAAAGGTACCGTCACCGTTATTTCTAAATAAGGTTGGCCAAGGAATGTCCCAGGTTTCTGGCGGTGGCACAAATATTTCTGGCCGACTAGGATCGCGTGTTACCCACAAATCACTGATGTTTGACGCATAAAGATCTTGAAGGCCGTCGTTGTTGTAATCACCAACGGAAAGTCCCATCCAAGCACCGTAATTATGTAGGTCACCGGTATTTTCAATTTGCGTAAAATGGCCCAAACCATCATTACTGAATATTGAAATAGGCCCTTGTTCGTGACCCAAAATAATGTCTGTATCGCCGTCGTTATCGAAATCGAAATTTGCGATCGACCATGTTAAAAAGTCTTCACCAATACCGGCCTGCTCGGTTACGTCGGTAAAGGTTAAGTCGCCATTATTGCGATAAAGATGACTGCGCACGGTTGGATTGGTGCGATTAGCTTGGCGGTCGAACACGTCAAAATCGATAAATCGGCCAACTACAATATCGAGAAATCCGTCGTTATCGATATCGATAAAACCTACAGACGTACTGGTGTCGGATTCCGCAATACCCGACTGAGCATAAACATCGCGAAAGGTACCATCTCCATTGTTGATATAAAGCGCATCTGGGCCGTTAGCCTGCGCCACACCGTCGCCTAGCACCGACATAGATGCAACGTAAAGATCGTCAAAGCCGTCGTTGTTCACATCACCAACGGCAACACCGGTAGTAAAACCAAGGCTATCAACACCTGCTGCTGCCGCTACATCAACGTAACGGCCATTGCCCAAATTTTTATATAAAGCATTGGGTTTGCCAAAACCGTTAGATACGTAAATATCAACCCAAGTGTCGTTATCAAAATCGATAAATCCCATGCCCGGCATAAATGATGATCCAGACATCTCAAAATTAGGTGCGAAACGCTCGCGTATATCCTCAAAAGCAAGAGATTCTATCGATGGTGCTGCAACACTACTTAGCGACATTAACGGTGTCGCTAAAATCCCTACTGCAATTAAGTTTTTATTAGATTTATTTTTTTGATGGTTGTTATGATTATATTTGAAGAGGCTATGAAGCATGGTCTACTCCCATATTGAGCAATAATTTTTATTCTGTAGTCGATGAAAAGTACCGAATGTGCAAAAACTCATCTATTTATCTCCGTTACTTCTCACACGACCTATTTATGTATCTGCCCGGACACTGATTTAGACCCAGCCATAAACCAACCTGTGACAAAAATTTTTTATGTCACACACTAAAAGCACCCTCAGTCTAAAAAGAAGACGCAAAATCCAAGTTGCTTTGATTTTTGAGCAAAGAGCGACCAACCATTAATAACGTGCTACTAATGTTTACACCAACTGGTAGAGCGGTTAGTTAGAGGCTTCTATATCCATTAGGGGCCCTAGAAGATCCATTAGAGGCCCTAGAAGATCCATTAGAGGCCCTAGAAGAAATTATTACTTGATGTACAAATTAATAACGATACGCAGTGGTAAGCTAAAAAATTAACATTAATAAAAGCTTTTTATAACAGTTTATAGAAAACTCTGATTAACCCAGAGCTTCCCGAGACACTGGGATGTGTCGCCAATTTCAGGAACTGTAAGTGGTTGAAATTGTATAGAGATTTGAAATTACACTTTTAATTTTTTACTTCCGAATTATTCACGGATGAGTTAACCAAAAGTTTCTATAGCCACTACAAAAATAAATGTTTATCGGAAACTCTGATTAACCTAGAGTTTCTCGCGACACAAGGATGTGTCGCCAATTTCAAGAGCTGTAAGTGATTGAAATTGTGAAGAAATTGGAAATCACATTTTCAATTTCTGTACTCTGATTAAATCATGGATGAGTTAATCAGAGGTTCCTATCGATAAACACATATAAATTAATACAGACAAATAAAGGTATTCGACATGTTTGATATAAACCGGTTGTCGAGTAAAAAATTAACGGCCCGAGCAATCGAAAGGACCGGTTATTATCAAGAACAACCACTTGATGTGTTTCAAACGCTTGTAGAAAATAATCAAGAATCTGTACTGCTTGAATCGGCAGATGTCACCAGTAAAGATCGCCTTAAAAGCATACTCATTATAGATGCGGCACTAAAAATAACTTGCAACGACCTAACTATCAGCGTCGTAAGCCTGTCGAACAACGGCGACAATTTATTAAAATCTTTGTGTGATTATTTGGTTGATTACCTAAGTGAAGCCACTGAAAAAACCGCACGGTTTGAGTTTACTCGCGCAGACGCAAATTTAGATGAAGAAAAACGCCTGCTGCACAGAACAGTTTTTGAACCACTTCGATTGTTTTTAAACGCCATAACTACCGAAGATGGCGAAGAACCCATAATGGTCGCAGGTGTATTTGCTTACGATTTAATTGGTAATATTGAGCGTTTACCGCAGGTAGACGCTGATTTTAATGATTGCCCCGATTACATTTTTTATGTCAGTGAAACTCAAATTATTATCGATCACCAGCATAAAACCACTAAAATAATATCGCATATTTTTCCAAACAATGGACACATCGAAAATAATGCCACTGTTGATAATCGCAATCTTTATATCCAAGAAATTTGTCAGCAAGACATTCACTATAACCGAAGCATTAAATCTATCGATTGCGAAGAAGAGAGCAACGTTTCAGACCCAGACTTTAGCGACACCGTTAAACGCTTAAAAGACAATATTATTGCTGGCGATGTATTTCAGGTGGTTCCATCAAGAGCATTTTATGTACCTTGTTATAACACGTTTAATGCTTACTACATGTTAAAAATCACCAATCCCAGCCCCTACATGTTTTATCTCAAAACCAGTGATTTTGTCTTGTTCGGCGCCTCTCCCGAAAGCGCTTTAAAATACCAAGCATCAAACCGAGTTATAGAGGTTTACCCAATTGCAGGAACACGACCCCGTGGTAAAACCCAAAGTGGCGAATTAAATTCTGATTTAGACAGCCGCATTGAATTAGAACTTAGACAAGATAATAAAGAACTCGCCGAACACATGATGCTGGTGGATTTGGCCCGCAACGACGTAGCCAGAATTAGCGAACCTGGCACACGCTGTGTACCTGAATTACTCAAGGTCGATCGCTATTCTCATGTGATGCATCTGGTAAGCCGAGTCACCGGCACTTTAAATTTAGATCTCGATACACTTCACGCTTACCAAGCCTGCATGAATATGGGCACCTTAGTGGGCGCGCCCAAAATACGCGCCGCAGAACTTATTCGCATTGTAGAAAATAAACGTCGTGGCAGCTACGGCGGTGCCGTTGGTTATTTTGATAGCAACGGTAACATGGATACCTGCATCGTAATTCGCAGCGCCTTTGTTAAAAACAACATTGCCTGTATTCAAGCAGGCGCCGGAGTTGTGTTTGACTCCGACCCACAGTCTGAAACGGATGAAACGCGACACAAAGCGCAAGCTGTTATCAATGCCATAAAAACTGGAGGCGGTGTATGAAAATTATTTTATTGGATAATTTCGATTCATTTACCTACAACCTGGTCGCACAATTACAATTGATGAATCACGACGTCATTGTATTTCGTAATAATGTGCCAGCAACGAAAATAGCCGAACACTTATTGGATGAACCTGAAAAACGCCTACTGATGCTAAGCCCCGGCCCAGGGAACCCGACAACCGCCGGTTGTATGTCGGAGCTAATTAATTTGGTGGTTGGCAAGGTACCAATTATTGGTATTTGTTTAGGTCATCAAGCATTGGTGCAACATTTTGGCGGTTTAGTTGAACGTGCACCCATGGTGGTACATGGCAAGGCGTGCGATATCTATCACAGCTTTCATCCTATATTCTCAGGCTTATCGTCCACCATAAAGGTGGCCAGATATCATAGCTTAGTTGCCACGGCGATTCCCCCCGATTTAGATATTATCGCGGTTTCTCAAGATTCATTAGTGATGGCCATTGCGAACGAATCCAAGAAAGTGGTTGGATTTCAATTTCACCCAGAATCGATCTTAACTATCTACGGGCAAAAACTGCTTGAAAATACCGTTAATTATTTAACTTTGGAGCAACATGAATCCTCAATGGCTCAAGTTGCTGTTTGAAGACCATTTAAATATAAGTGCCAGTGAATCCCACGAGATACTACACGGTGTTTTTAATGGCGAGATTGATCCTCACGAATTAGCAATTATGCTCGTCGCCAATAAAATTACTGGACAAACAGAACCAGAATTTGCTGCAAACATAAAACAGTGGCTATCTCAACAAAACTACAATGCTAGCTTTCAAGATGTTAAACATCCCATTGTAGAAGTTACTGTTTTCGAACATAACAATAAAACCATTAACATTACGTTAACGGCAAGTTTGGTGGCCGCCTATTTAGGCGCCTATATTTTTATTCGCGATTATACAGTAAATCAACACAGTTACATTGGCCAGCAATTGCACAAGGGCTTTTTAGAAAACCGCTTAACTGAAAATTCTGTATTTAATTATGCTCTTAGTAGTCTAAACCAATTCAAGTTTGGGTACATACATTCAAACTCTCTACACGAACGGCACAATAGACGCGAGAAATCGGTCTTAACTAAGGGGCATAAAAAGGTCTACAAACAAAAAATTGTCAATCACGCAAGCAAACATCAAAACTATATCGAAGGAATTTTCTCAATACTGGATAATCCGCTACGGGCAAACGTATATTTTATTTGTATAGACGATCCTAATTTAATTAAACCTATTGCCGAGTGCTTTGCCACCTTTTCTATAGAGCGAGCGTTCATTGTCTATAGTCCCGGTGTTTCGGGTTTTTCACTGCATGCCGCGACCAAAATAACCGAAATTAATCAAAAAAAAGTGGTGCAGCACAATCTAACACCACGCTCGGTCAATTTATCGGTAAAACCTTGGAGCGCCATTATTTGTAACAAACCCCAAAATATAGTGCTCACCGAAAAAGCAGTTTTAAACGGAAGTGCAGATCTAACATTTAAACAAATAGTTGCCGCTAACGCCGGGTTATTATTAGTAGCCGCCAAAGTTTTTAAAACGCTGCCTCAAGCTACACGTGCGGCGCTCGACGTCATTAACAACGGTGAGCCGGAACTATTCTTAAGAAAACTCGTTGGAGCCTACGATTAGATTTATTCGTTTTTACAACAAGAATCTCTAGCAACTGAGGCTTAGTTACTGATTAGTTTTGAACGCGGTAAAATCATTAACTTTTAGTTTTTGGAAAAATTATGAACGGTAAAAACACGTTATTAAAAATTGTATTTTCAAAACGAGAACACGTAAAACAGCTAAAATCGAGTTATGGATTTATAGATCCAAAACCTAAAAGACTGTCTTTTAAAATTTTTGACGCCCTCAAAAAACCCAACCCTACTTTTATTTTGGAGTGTAAAAAGGCAAGCCCTTCAAAAGGTATAATTCGCCAACACTTTCATCTACCGGATATCATTAACATATACAACAAACACGCCAGTGTAATCTCTGTATTAACCGACGAAGAATATTTCCACGGCAGCTTTCACAATTTAGCCGCGGCGAGATCGTTAACACGCTTACCTATTTTGTGCAAAGATTTCATCATCGATGAATATCAAATAAAACTGGCAGCGCTTCTAGGCGCGGATGCGATTCTGCTGATGCTTTCAATTTTATCGGATGATCAGTATCGGCGTTTGCATGCCCTAGCCGATCAATTAGGTTTGGAGATCATTACAGAAATCAGTAATTTCGATGAATTAGAACGTGCAAAAATACTGAAACCCAAAATTGTCGGCATAAACAATCGTGATTTAAGAACACTGCAAACTGATATCAATAAAACCGTCGAACTTTCCCAACATATAGATCATCGCAGCGCCATAATTTCTGAATCAGGCATTACAGATTATCAAGATATTTGCAAGCTAAGCGCCCACGCTAATGGCTTTCTTATTGGCAGTCATTTGATGATGCAACCAGATTTAGAAAACGCCTGCGATAATTTATTGTATGGAACCTATCCAATTTCTCAACACGGGGCTTTGCGTTAATGTTACCTCTGATAAACCCTTATTTTGGCGACTACGGCGGTATGTTTGTACCGCAAATTTTAATGCCGGTTCTGCTTGATTTAGAACAGGCCTTTATAGAAGCCGTAGAAGACCCAGCATTTAATCAAGAACTTAGCACCCTATTAAGTGAATATGCCGGTCGACCAACGCCATTAACCTTGTGTAAAAACCTAGCGGAAAATACACCCGCAAAAATTTATCTAAAGCGCGAAGATCTGTTGCATGGCGGCGCTCACAAAACCAATCAAGTATTGGCGCAAGCCCTACTCGCCAAACGCATGGGTAAAACATCTATTATTGCTGAAACCGGTGCTGGTCAACACGGTGTTGCTACGGCACTCGCCTGCGCGTTATTAAATTTAAAGTGCCGCGTTCATATGGGCGCAAAAGACATAGAACGACAAAGCCCCAATGTTTTTCGCATGAAATTAATGGGTGCAGAAATAATTCCCGTAACCAGCGGATCAGCCACCTTAAAAGACGCCTGCAACAGTGCCTTTAGAGATTGGATAGGTTCCTACGAAGATTCACACTATTTATTAGGCACCGCGGCCGGGCCGCATCCCTACCCCACCATTGTGCGCGAATTTCAGCGAATTATTGGTAAAGAGGCCCGCGAACAAATTATCAAACAGGCGGGACGATTGCCAGACCAAGTTATTGCCTGTGTGGGTGGAGGCTCAAACGCAATTGGTATATTTGCCGATTTTTTAGCGGATAAATCCGTACAATTAATTGGCGTTGAACCGGCTGGATTAGGCGTAGATACTAATCATCACGGTGCTGCCATTATGAAAGGTTCTACCGGTATTATGTTTGGCATGAAAGCGCCGGTTTTGCAAAATTCCGACGGACAAATTCTTGAATCTTATTCGGTTTCTGCCGGTTTGGATTTTCCCTCCATCGGCCCGGAACACGCCTATCTTCGCGACGTTAAACGCGCAGAGTACGTAAGTGCTACCGACAAAGAAGCCATCGCAGCCTTTCAACTATTGGCCGAAAAAGAAGGTATTATTCCAGCACTGGAATCTTCTCATGCACTTGCTTATGCGCTAAAGGTCGCGAAAAAATGTACCACTGATACGATAATAATCGTGAACATTTCCGGCCGCGGCGACAAGGATATTTTTACGGTACAAAAAATTCTCGAATCTGGGAGTATTCAACATGCGTAATCGCTACGATGAGGTTTTCCAGCGTTTAAAACATAATAACGAACTCGCATTTGTGCCTTTTGTAACGCTAGGTGATCCAAACTATGAAACCTCGTTACACATTATTCAGGCATTAATTGATGAAGGCTGCGATGCGCTAGAATTGGGAATTCCGTTCTCAGACCCTCTAGCCGACGGCCCGGTTATACAACAGGCAAATCTTCGCGCACTTAAACATCACATCAATACGCAACAATGTTTTCATATCATTGAAAGCATTCGCGCCTTAAACCCAAACATTGCAATTGGCCTATTGGTGTATGCGAACCTTGTTTTTAAAACCGGGCTAGATCAATTCTACCAGATGGCAACAAGCTCCGGCGTGGACTCTATTTTAGTAGCCGATGTACCTATTCACGAGGCAGAACCCTATTTAAACAGCGCCAATAAACATCACATTGCGCCGGTATTTATGATTCCACCTAACATTGATTTGACCAGCTTAGAAAAAATTGCCGGTCAACAATGTGCGTACTTTTATTTAATGTCGCGCCCCGGAGTAACCGGCGCCGAACTCGCTGCAACCATGCCTAAGCAGGAATTTATCGAAAAAATTAAATCCATCACCAAAACGCCTTTGTTGTTGGGTTTTGGCGTAAGCACGCCCGCGCAAATTTTGCAGGCAAAACAGGCTCAACTAGACGGTGTTATCAGTGGCTCATCGGTGATTAAATACATTGATGTGTTTCAATCGAAAGCCGAAATTATCGAATCGATTAGCTATTATGTTCGACAAATGAAACAAGCAACTCGCCAAAACTGATTTAATAATCCCTGGTTTAATGTTGTATTATAAGCTCGATTAAATCAGGGATGAGTTAATCAGAGCCTCCTATACGTGAGGCAGAAATGTTTATAAATCCACATGTTATTTAATTCCTAATCCAAAAACCTCTCCACATAATCTGTCCAGCTCTCTAACGTCTTTCAATTCTTCGGCAAAAGACGTTTCATTAAACGCAACCTTTAACCGATTAGGAATCGCTCCTTCAAAAGGCTACAATGTCTGCATTGATACGCCTTGTAGGCTTGGCAGCGTCGATAAGAAGTTAGTCGAAATTCAGCTTGAAATAACCCCAAATGCGCTCAACAATGCGCTTTTATGTAAGAAAACTGTGGAGTTAGTATGGAAACCCTAGCCGGGAGCCCAAATGTGTATTTTTTTGCGATAACCGTGTTGTTATTGTTAGGTTGCACGTGGTTATTAATCACACTGTTAAAACAGTCGAAGAAGCTCGCCAGCGCGGTAAGTGATTACGAACAAAGTAACCGCCAGTTGATGTTACTCACGGAAAAACACCAAGCACGCGAGCAAGAATTACGTGCAGCGCAGCAAGAGCTGCAAGGGTTAAAGATTACCGAAGGCCAACTGCAAGAACGCTTAAATGCCGCCAAATTTGTTGAGCAACAACTTAGCACTGAACGCGCAAACCTAAACGATAAAATCACTCAATACGAAGCGCAACTTGCCCAGTGGCAACAAAATCACCACAACACCGAAAAACAACTTCAAACCAGTTTAGCCGAAAAAAAATCTGTTGAAGCACAAGTCGTTGAGCTACAACAACGTCACAATGAAACCTTAAAAGAACAACGCGAAGCCAGAGACGTTATTAATCAATTAAAAGATGCCTTAGCGACCGAGGGTAAAAAATTACGCGCCATTGAGAGTCGCGAAGAAGAAATTAGTAAACAAATCACTGAATATAAAAATGCAGTACTACAAGCACAAGAAAAATACGACGCTCTTTTAGGCAAGTACCAACACTTGCAAAGCCAGTACGATAAATTAGCAACCGAGCAAAGCGAACGCGAAGCTAGCCATAAACGCGAACTAGAGAATTTTGAGAAACAAAAAAATAGTCTAGCGGAGCAATTTAAACTGTTATCTAACGAGATTTTGGATGCTAAGACCAAGGCCTTGCAAGAAAACAGCAAAATTTCGCTACACGCGGTAATGAATCCATTTCAGCAATCGATTGATAGCTTTAAAAAAGAAGTTCAAGAAATTCATCACCGGGATTCAGAACAGCAAGGTTTATTACGCAAAGAGCTGCAACAACTTAAAGAATTAAACCAAAAAATCACCACAGAAGCACACGAGCTTTCTACCGCATTACGGGGCCAAAAAAAACTACAAGGCAACTGGGGTGAACTGGTATTAGAAAACGTGCTGGATCGCAGTGGTTTGCAACTGGGTAAAGATTACCAACGCGAAGTGAGCATTAAAACCGAAGAAGGTAAGCGCAGACCCGACGTTATTGTGTATTTACCACAAGATAAACATTTAATTATTGATGCCAAGGTTTCGTTAAACGCCTACACCCGTTTTGTAAACGCCGAAGACGATTTAGAACGCGCGCAAGCATTAAAAGAACACGTACAAGCCGTGGGTGATCGCATAAAAGAATTAGCTGACCGCGACTATTACAAATTACCAGGTTTAAACTCACCAGAAATGGTATTTATGTTTATACCCATAGAATCGGCATTTGTTGAGGCGCTAAAATCCGACGAAACACTGTTCCAACAAGCCATTGAAAACAACGTACTGGTCGCCACACCAACAACGCTATTAACAAGCTTGAATATTGTGCGCCAACTGTGGCGTTACGAAGATCAAAATAAACACACCGCAGCGCTTGCCAACAAGGCAGAAGGTGTCTTTAAAAAGCTTAATACTTTTTTAGCCAGTTTTGAGAAAATTAAAAAAGGCATAGATACCGCCGCCGAAGCCTATAGTAAAGCGGAAAATCAATTAATAAGCGGTAAAGGAAACTTAGTAAAGCAAGTTGGTGAATTTAAAAATTTAGCGCCCGCCATTAAAGCAGAATTACCCAGTTATTTTGTCGAAAAAGCCGAACTAGAAGTAGACTTTATTGCTGTTGACGAATCGCTCGAAGAAACCGAAGACAGTAAAAAGCCATTAGCCATTGAAAACCCAAAGGTAAATGCGCTAGCGTCAAAAGACTCTAACAATCAAGATATGTTTGGCGAAGAGCAATAACCGAGCTGCTTTAGGAACTTATCATAAATTTATCAGCCTCTGACTAGTCTATTTTATGTCTAGTCAGAGACTTCCAATTTTTTCCTCACACATTTCTATTAAGCACGTTTACCACTCTGACCGGTTTTTACGGCCGAGCCTATCAAATGAGCCAAGCGAAGGGCTTCTGGCACGTTACCGGTATCGGTTAGCTTTATAAGTGCTCTTGCGGCAGTGTCGCTGCTGCAACCTGCACATTGAAAATAAAAGGCGTCGTGTTGATAAATTTCACCTGCCTTTAAAACCAATTCGTAACGGCTTGTATAATCATCAAAGTTTTTTAAAGCGTCATTAATGGCCGTTAGATTGGGCATTTTTCGCATAACAGCAATGCAGGGTAAATTAAGCGCGGTGCTTAATTTAGGTAAATCGATAATATTAAAACCACCAAAAGCAATACCATCGGTTAGCACTAGGTGTAGCTGCGAATAAAATTTACTATTGATGAGTAAATCAATTAACACCTCGGTTGCATTAGTACCGTCTTTTTCTAATTCTCCCCATAACATACCTTCAAAACGTGTATTCGAACAAATAATTCCCGAAAGATTAACTACAGAACCTCGCGTTTTTTGAAAGGGAGCATCGTCAAAACCGACCACACGCAGTTGTTTATCTTTGTGTAATGCTTTTTGTAAAGCTTCTTCTAATTTATGCACGCAATACCTTTGTTTATGCACATTATACCTTTGTGATTTCAATTGGTTCTGAGTTTTCTCTTCAAGGCTACCTTACCTATAGGTAGCTCCGATTTTACCATCAAATTTACCAGATCTTATTTTGCGCAATTTCGTAATAAAATAAACGCCTAACTTGCAATTCGGCTCAAGTTTTATAAAATGGCGTCCTCCTTGGGGGAGTAGTCTTCTCGTAGTTAGGGTTAATCACATAAAGTGATACCGGTGTTTTTAATACCAAACCCACAGCAGAGAGAGGCAGTCAACATACTTGAGCCCACAATGGCTTATGGCTGCATCGTGCCCATACCGGCATTGACAAGACCTAAGGTAAGTAACGACTCCATTGGTGGGAGGTCGTTGTTTACCTTATGTTTTTGTATCCCACCGGAGCTTTTTATGGACGCCTTTCTAATCTCTACCACCACCGTGGCACTGGCCGAAATCGGTGATAAAACCCAACTCCTCTCGCTGTTTTTAGCTGCTAAGTTTCGCAACAAGTGGGCAATCATTCTTGGTATATTAGTCGCGACCCTTTTAAACCACGGCGTTTCTGCTTGGTTTGGCGACTTTATCGCTCAATATTTGCAAAGTAATTTAGGCCAATGGCTGGTTGCCGGTAGCTTTATCGTATTGGGTTTGTGGTTATTAGTGCCCGATAAAGATGACAGCGAAGATTCTGGCATGCAAAAATACGGCGCCTTTGTGGCCTCAACCGTATTATTCTTTTTGGCCGAAATTGGTGATAAAACCCAAATTGCCACCGTATTACTTGGTGCACAATTCGAATCTGTATTATGGGTGACCATGGGTACGACCCTAGGTATGTTACTCGCCAACGTACCGGTAGTATTTGCAGGCGAATATCTAATGCAACGCATTCCACTTAAAATTACCCGCTTTATTGCCAGCGCCGTATTTATTGTCGTGGGTATTGTGTACGCGTTTGTTTAATCAAAGAATGTTTAACCAAGAACTTTTTAAACAAAAAATCGTTAAATAATATTTATAGAATTCTTTTATTACAGATAAACGGAATTTACTAAGCACATGGATGTGCATCCTGTAAATTTAAACCGGTTTAATTTTCCGATCTTAATAACCGATAAGCCTTGCTAAGCATTAAGGCATCGTCTTTGGCACGGTGCAAATTAAACTCTTTGGCTTCAACAAACTGTTGCCGATAACTCTCAAAACTAAGCTTTTCTTGGTCGCTCATTAATTCATACACGGAGTGAACATAAAACGATTTTGTTTTACCTACAGCGAAATACAAAATATTAATCCAATCATCATCCCACTGCGGTGCGTCGCTATAAACCACAAATTCGTCGGCTAAAAATGCATTAATTTCATCAACCACAATACCTGCGTCAATACCCTCTTGCAGTAGCGTTTCGCGTTTAATTCCGTGAAGACTTTCTGCTTGTACACTCCAATACATCCAATTCGATTCGGGTTTTATTAACCAAGATTTATTTATACCCCCTTTCACCAGTGCGACTTAAATGGGATAAGAATCAAAATTCAAACCGCTCGCTTCTATATCTAAAAATACATAATCTTCCAGTTTAAGCCTCCTAAATTATATTTAGCCTACCGACCTTTCAGTTTTACACGGTAAATTTCAAATAAAAGTTATTACAGATAACTTCCAATATAATTAAAAATATACAGTGCAAATTATTTTACATTCGCCATTCTCACGATTCCATTAACCGATAATTAGTTCACACTTTTACTGGAAAATATTTGTGACATTACCGGATTACCGATAATTGATGGAGCAATTGAAATGACAAGCTTTCAACCTAGGCAGGTACTGAATCATATTATTCAACAATTTTTAAAAAAAGCTCAAAATATCAAACCTGAAGATTCTAAAAACATATCCATCTTGTACAACCATATTAAATTGATCGCCAAATTAGAAGATCGAATTGCAAATCAAAGTTTAAAAAAGTTCCGAGCGCAAGCTGGTCAAATGTCAACTCGTGAATTATCATCCGAAAAAGGTAAACCAAGTAAACTTCGTAATAATTTAAATAAAGTAGGTATTCCTGTACCAGATGGATGCCACGCTCATCACATAGTGCCATGGAAAGAAGTCCTGGCTTATCCAGCAAGACTGGTTTTAGCAATGCATAAAATACGAATTGATGATGAAATAAATGGAGTAGCGTTACCATCTAGTAAAGTTGCGCTCGACAACAATGCCGTTGCAAAATCTCATACTATGCGCGCACCACATCTGAATCTCGGCAAAGAAGCCTATATCAATGGCTGGATTAATAGAAAAATCAACCCCAACAATACACCGACAGAAGAGTCTTTGAAACTTCAGTTGCGTATAATACAATTTAGATTTGAGACCTGTGCTCACCCAAAATTCATTTTTAAAAATTCCGAAACGTTTAAGAACATGGACGCTCAAGCGGTTATTGATCTGGACGACAAAGGAATCGAAGCAATAGAATACGATGACGACGGTAATAAAACCGCCCAGTTTTTAGCAGCTAACCCTCAATTTAGTGCTAACAAAAAAGGTTAAAACAATGTTGTATGAGGTTCAACTAGATTACTCGAATTATCTTCAACCCTCTCCCCACAAAATAATGGATGAGTATTGTGACGAGCCTTATATCTTTCAACAAGTACTCTACTTGTGTGATCCCGGCCCTAAAAAATACGTTGGCGATTGGAAGAAAGTTAAAATTCAGTTAGAACCGGAAGGTAGTAATCTGTTACAAGCTGACATCTCTGGCCTAATGGGCAAGTTATTCTTTAGTGATAAAGCACTGGAACGCTTAAAGAAAAGTTCTACTCTAAAAGCATTTTTTGAAGATTCAGCATCAGGTGAACTTATTGAGGTATTTTACGAACACAATAACCAATTAAAAACTGGGTTTTTCTTTAATCCATTGGTTACTGTTGAATCGAAAGGAGTTACGGTCGATAGTTTGGAAGATGAATACGCGAACATTTTATCTGTTTCACCACGAGCCGAGCACTTTTCGGAATTATTGTTTAAAACCGAAGAAAATCTAACTGCCGTTTACTGTACTGAAACATTTAAGGCTGCAATCGAAGAAGCAAAACTAACGGGTTTGATCTTTAAACCTGTAGAAAGTCAAACATCAACGGTCTCGATTATAAACGCTCCTGAAAATTAAAAATTAATAAGAAAAATACAACTCTTGGTTTCGGATAATAAGTGCAATTTTCTTGAAAAGAGGCCAGCTGGTATAGTCGGCCATTACTGTCGATGGATGAATAACTAGCCTCAAATTGACATAGAAAAATACGTGATATTTTTCTATGTCTAAGAGTAATTCAAGCCTAACTTAACACGGTTTGTTGGAAACAAGATGAGTAAATTCAGAGACATCTAATCGAGAATCTCTTCTATCATCTTATCACACGCATTAATTACGTATTGAGGGATAAGATCGTATTTAGTCGGATCAAGCTGGCAAATATATTCATTTTCGATATGGTAAGTCTCATTGATAAATTTTTTAATCACAGAGTTATTAGCTTTTTTTCCCATTAAAATACGGCAAAGCTGAAGCTTCTCATATCCATTTTCACAACTGAAATACAAACTCTTAATCTGGGCGGTATTTAGCAATCTTTCTAAAAGCGCGTCGTATTCGAAGCCGTCAATAAACCTATTAATCTCACTTCTTCCTGCTTCTAAAGCATTGTCGCTCATCAGAGGGTACTCTCCTTCTTCGTTCGCTGGCTCTCGATAATCCCGCGGCTCTGTCCTTTTATGGAATAGGTTTGATAGCACCTGATATGCGTCCCCTTTGTCGTCAAGAATTTCAAAGCGTCTGCGTAGATATATTAATTTGGTTATTTCGCTACAGTCTGTACTAAGAATTCCCGTGCAAATCTGGGCAAATGTTTTGATATCTTCTTCTTTAATTTGTTGCTCGGTTATATTTCCATCTTGAAGGCGTAGGTATGATGCGAATACTTGACCCTTAAATTGCTTTTTAACTGCTTTTACAGTGTCGATAATTGGTTCAACATCGTGTGTCAGCAATAAAACTGTTTTGTTTTTAAGGCAATGCTCTGGTTTTCGTTTGAATAGCATTTCCAAAATTGCATATTTTTTGTTCTTGTCAAAAGATGAGATTGGATCGTCGAGTATGATCAAATTTGGTTTCTTGGATAAACACTCGTACATGAACAATACGATAGAAAAAGCGTTACGCTCTCCGAAGCTTAAGTGCTGAGTACCACCGCTTATGTGTATAGAGTGATCCACATGCTTAAGCTTTAGCTGCGACTGCTCTCCTTCTCCAATGATTTCAACTATATATTTGTAGCCTGCATTTATTAGGAAGCTATTTATATCCGTCTGATGTTTTTCGATTAGTTGAGTGATCTTTCTTCGCTGAATATTTATCTTACCTTGCAGTGGGCCAGCCTGAAGTACAAGGTCGTCGATCGATTGGTTAATTCTGTCGGTTGCTTCTCTCGTTTTTTCGGAATTGAGTGTGTCAAAGAACTGAAGGTCTATCTTATAGGTTGGTAGTTTCGCACCAACATTTTCCCCTTCTTGAAAGTGGAAGCTTGACAGTGCTCTTGTTCTTTCTAGTTTTTCGATTAGATCGTCTATTTGAGATTTGATGTTCACTATGAAAGTTTCGTGTTCTTTCTCGATACCGTCTTTTAGTGAAGAGATAATGTCTAGCTTATTCCGCGTATCTTCTGAGAAGAATTCGCCTAGGTCTTGAATGATACTAATGATCTTGACTAGATTGTTAATTAAGTTTTTATTGTATTCCTTGCCTACCTTTTCAATTTGTTCTTTTTTTTCAGTGGCGTCAGACGAGCAAAAAGGGCAGCTATTTGATAACTCTGAGAACTCTTTGTGCCCCTTGGTTTGCCAATCTATCCAGCTGACACTTTTTTTGCTTTGAATGAATGGCTGGTAAACTTCTAAACTAGCTGGAATATGCTCGATCTTATTTCCACTGGACAAACCTTTCATACCGCTGGAGGCTTTAGATAGGCCGCCATTTGCGGTAACTTTGAATGCATCACTCAGAGCTTTTAAGTTTTTTATTAGCTTTTCAAGGTCAGGATTATTGGTGAATTGTTCTTGGATATTTCGAACAAGTTGATTGATTTCTTGCTCGGTTGCTTTGTAATTGTCATCCCTGATTAGAATGTCGAAGCTCTTATCGAGAAGTTCATCTGGTTTGAATGTGAATTGGTTGACATACGCCTCATTAAAACACATTGTTGCGCCGATGCCTTCTATGCCAGTAACAGTGGGCTGATTGCCGTCAGGATTACTTTCTCTGTATTTGAATGGCATTAGCTCATTTAGAGAGTCTTTGCTATCCATTTGACTAAGTCGAATTGCATTTGCAAGCGTACTTTTTCCTGTGCCATTAGGAGCAAATTTGATGTTTAGCTTATTGTTGCCTATTGAAATTGTTGCCAAGTCAATGTTGTTGCAGTGTTTGATACAAACTTCCATTTCGCCTTCCTTTAACTCCCTTTGTTTATTTTATCGTTTTTAGCTTTAATGGAGCCCTATTTGGCCTTTCACATCAAAGCGGGGAAAATATCAAAGCTATTCGGGTAATGTAACCTAGGATTTTATGTAGATCTTTTGGAGAAGCAGTTACTAGGACAGCCGAAAAAACAGAAATATGAGGCTTTGAAATACAAAAGAGGGTTTCAGAAATGGTTATGTTTTCTAACACTTTTATTTAGAAGGTTAAAATGGTGGGTGTTATTTCCAGCATAGTGTGTCCGCTTTCGTTCATCATAGATTGTCCGCATACAATGCAGGGTTTTACTCTTTTTCTGTATAACCCACCTTTTAATTATCTTTAGTTGACCCTAATGTTATAGCAATCTAGTCTAGTTCGGGATTGATGGAACCTGATCATGACGATGACCGTATTAGCAAAAATCCAAGATAAACTACTTAAATTTAAGCTGGGTAAGCCAATACTTTATAGGGAGTTAAAGGAATTTGGGTCTAACTCCTCTACTCAAAGAGCAATACGTCATTTATGCCAGCGAGGGGATTTGGTGCGGGTTATGGTTGCCTTCTATGTTCGTCCAAAGCTTCTTGATTCAGTACCCGGTGTTGCTATTACATGTAGTCCAGAAGACTTGACTCTAGCTTGGGCTGGAGAGCAAAACCACATCCTGACTACAACAAGCTTTGAAGAATCCTACCGTCTTGGGTTTCAAACCCAAATGCCAGTGAAAAAGCTATTTTGGACGAGTGGACTCAATAGGGCCTTTGTTGTGGGTAACTCAACAATATCAGTCAGGCACGTATCTAGCTTCAAGCTTTTATGGCATGACTAGCCGGTTGGTTATTTATACAGGGCATTACTAGACCTCCCTTACGAACACACTAAAGAAAGCGAGATTCATAGTGCGTTGCGAAGGCTATATGATTCAGAAAATGAAATACGATCGGCGTTGAATTAAATGGTTGGAGTTAGGCTGCTACGTAACTGGCATCCAAAATTACAATCTGTCCTAGGCCTCATGGATCCTTAATTTCGGCACATGTTTGTATTTCTTCAGGCAGTTCTACCCATCTCGGGTCTTGTTTATACCAAGGTAAGATAATTATCTCCTGATCTATATTCCTTTGTATTGCTTCCCAGTTAGCACTTACACGCTGCTCTGAAAAAGTTACCTTGCGATGCAAGTGAGTGATGAATTCTTGCAGTTCAGCTGTAAAACCGTGGAATATTTTGAGTTGAGCAATCGTGGGAAGCATTCGGTATAGATGAGCCAGGCATAATGCATGCTCTTCAGCTTTTCCCTTTATTTCAGCTTCTCTTAGTAGCGCGAGAATAGCAGTAAAGCCATTTAAATCACCTCTAAGAGCTAATCCCAAGACATCATTGTGAGTCGGCGTTGGAATCGCTGAGTAGGGTTGTTCGGTATCAAGGGTATTGATAATGGTAGTGAGATAGGCCTCCCCCTCCACAGTTTCAATTGATTGCGGAGGGGCATGCTGAAAATCGGAAGAGAAAAACCAGTCGATTTCGAACCTGTCTGGTAGGCAGTTTTCGTTGAGATAGCTACGTAGCACTTTCCGAATGTTCTTCTCTGAAAAGAGTGGGAATATCTCAAGATCAAATACTTCGATGCTGCCTTGTATGTTCTCGAACTTTTCCGCTGATTGCCGAGTTGCAGCTACCTTTCCGGATTTCCACTTTCTGTAGAGCTTACTGCTTTCTCCATACTCTGGAGTAAAGCGTTCCTCAATATGGATTTTCGAGGGTGCTAAGAAATAAAGATTTCTAAGCCAAACCCTTGAACGAAATATGCGCCACTTTTTCTCAGAAAACGCCATAAGTTACGACCTTGTTTAAGTCAAGGGTCAAATTTTAACACTTTATATTTTGGAGGAAAATTTGACTCCAGACAAAGCTGCTCATATTCGTTAGCCTACGTGAGACAAACGAAGACAACCTGGGACAGCTTGTCCACTTAGCCTGCATGTGAGAAAGATGACGAAAACAGAATCGGTGTTAAGACAAAAATACGGTGAGATTATGACTCTCGAAGAGGTTAGTTCAATCTTGAGGTACCCATCTGTCGATGCAGCTAAAAAGGCACATTACCGAGGAAAGCTTCCAGTCAAACTTGCAAAGTTTCCTAAGCGGCAAGGGTGGTTTGCTTCGACTGCCGATGTGGCGAGATGCATTGACTTCCTAACAGTTGAATAATCCGAAAATTTATTATTGGGAGGTAACATGTTGAATTAGAAACAAAAAAGCCGAAATCAATAACTTGACTTCGGCCTTTAGGGAAGGTGATACCTTCAGCTTCGTAAACTAAGTATCGCCCCACCTAATGCCGTTAGTCAAGAATTCATTATCAATTTTTACAGTTGAGGGTTCGTGTCGCCTGATTTTCATCAGCGACCGGCCTCGCAGAGGAATACTTATGCTTAATAAAACTGAATTCTGGCGATACACCAATATAACTCATCAATTTTGCGAACCGGCGAAGGAATATATCGGTGACACAAGATCATCAGAAGCATCGAGAATGGTAGGTACACGAGCAGTAAATAACGTGTGCTCGTTTATAGTTTCGAAAAAAATGAACCACACAATTTCTACTGAAAGTCGTTCTGCAGAACGGTCATTTTTGTTGTTGAGTGAATATGATTCACGAACATTAGAAATTTGGGATCAGCCTGAACCTATTAAGGTACAAAGAACTGATAAGAATGGAAAAAAACGGTCTGGTAGCTATACGCCTGATTTCTTGGTGTTGACTGAAACCGGAGCAATTATCGTAGAAGCTAAAACTTCAGATGAAGTTGAAAAACAATTAAAGAAGAAGCCTGAAGACTGGAAACGTTGCCCAGATGGACGATCCGTTGAATACCTACCAGCAAAAGAAGCGTTTTCTAAAATTGGTCTCCGGCACTCCGTATATATTTACGATCCTTCGGATAGGTACCGCATTGCTAACTTAGAGCTAATGATGAGGTCTAGGGGGGCTGATGAGTTATGTCCAATAGTTGAAGAAAAGATTTTCCATAAATTTAACAAATCATTTGCGTGGAATATGCATGATCTGAAACGCGATCTTGGATTGTCGAGCTATCAGCCAATTATTCAGTTGGTTGATGAGAATAAACTATTTTTTAAAATAGATCGTGAGCTTCTAAGCGACCCCAAAAGCTGTATTTTGGTTATGTCGAAAACTCTATTGGATGCAGCTCATGAACTATTTGGTGTTGAAAAGATTTATTGTGACGAGATGCTTGGGGAGCTATCTGTTTCTAGATTCCCTTCTGCAAAGACGGCAAATGATGCGCTGAAACGATTAGAGAGAGTAGAGGGTGGAGAGTCGAGTCGAAACGTGAGGCGTTGGAGGGAGAAAATTAGAAAAGGTAAAGAGCTTGGACTAACACCTTTTCAGTCGCTCGTTTCACAGAAATATTTGTCTGGTAATCGAGAATCTCGAATAAGTTCGAGAGTAATTGAATTCGTGATGAAATATATTTATGACATCCACGCCGTTAGTGCAGGGCTCTCTGATTATCGGAGCTACTTTAAATACAAAGATTTAGCAATCCTGGAGCATCCAAAGCTTGATCCCGTATCTAGGAACACTTTTAATCACAGGTTAAAACTCATTCCAGAAAATATTATTGCGGCAAAGAGAGGTGGGAAGCGAGCTCGAAACGCAAAGTCAGAGCCCTCTAACCCAATTAAGCGTTCACTTAAACCTCAGCTTGCTTGGCAGTCTGCGGCAGTGGACCACTACCTGGCTGACATCTATCTCATTTACTTTTCGAGTCGAGGAGTTGCGAACGTGATGCGTCCTTGGGTGTCGGCGATGATTGATCTGTCTTCCTCTGCTGTTCTAGCGGTAACTATATCATTTAAGTCACCGTCAAGAGCATCCGATGCCAAGCTTATACGTGAATGTGTAAGGAAGCATGGAAAATTACCTAATGAAATTATTGCGGATCGTGGAAGTGATTTTACATCTAAATATTTTGCATCCTTGATGGCTCATTACGGGGTTGATTATGTGCTAAGGCCTGCAGGCCATTCGAGGTTTGGAGGAGAAGTCGAAGGTTTTTTTGGTGAGTTTAAAAAACAGTGGTTAAGCCAGCGCGCGGGAAATTTGGCTGATTATGAGGAAGTGAGAGCGGTGGATGGTGAGTTTTCTCCGGAAAAAAATGCGGTCTTGAGACCATATGATTTTTATCGTGAGATAAATGAATTCTGTAATTGGAGAGACAATAAAAGTCGTGGGAATTGTACTAAGTCATCGGCATTTAAGGTAGATGAGGATCAATCTGGCTTCCCATTTCTAGGTATTGAGATCAATTACGATAATGATTTTATGTTGGCCACCGCTGTTGAGTCCAGAGAATATAAAGTGGATTTGCAAAGGGGAATACATCTCAATGGAATGTGGTATTGGCATCCAGATGTTGCCAAATCGAGAGGCAAGAAAAGTAAGTTGGAGGTACGTCTAGACCCTGAAAATCCACACGTAGTTTATGCGCTCGTTGATAATAATTGGGTGACTTGCGGTAGTTCAAAACTAAATGCCTTTTCCTCGAAAGACAAAATTTCTCAGTTTGTTGAAGGGCTTGAACTAATTGAAAGTATGCCGGAAAAAAGATTGATCAAAGAGGAAGCCGACCTTGATCTAGCAAGAGTAATTCGCGAGATGGATAGTGTCTCAGAAAGTGATCATGGTGTGCCGTTTATAGAGTTTGATCAAGGAGATAAAGAAACTCCACCTTCAGTTTTTGAACAAATTAAAGAATCGCAAGTGAAGTCTTTAACTATCGAGTTGTGGGGGTAGGCTATGGATTTTAATTTTGATTCCTTACCAAATTTTGATGTCAAAATTACGCATCGAAACTGGCAAATGGCTTTAGCTGAAGCGTTTGCGCTCATCGTGTCGGCAAGCCCCGGTGAAGTTGTTTGTATAACAGGTCCATCTCGAGCGGGTAAGTCTAAGCTGATTAGTGAACTGCGCCTTTTATTATGCGGAAAAGATATGTTTCATCGAACGGGTAAAATGCCGTCAGTAGTGGCGGAGGCTGTGAATACAGGACCAAACGGATCATTCTCAACAAAGTCATTTACTTTGCATATGTTGAATGCGGTTCGCCACCCTATGTTCTCTGAGTCAGTGTCGGATCTTGAGGAGTCGCTGATCTATCACAAAACAGATCGGTCGACCGAGACAAGCTTGCGTATTGCACTTGAAAGAGCGTTTGTAGTTCGGGGAACAAAATACCTCTTCATTGATGAAGCTCAGCACGCTAAATATACAAGCAAGGCAAGTATGGGGGCATATGCCGTAATGGATTCGTGGAAGTGTTTGGCGCAGACCTCAAAGCTAGTGTTGGTATTGGTCGGTGCCTATCCAATAGTGGATATTTTGCAAAATTCCCCACACATGCTTGGAAGGAAAAAACAAGTTCATCTTCCGCGCTATCGGCCTGTTAGTGAGGATGTAGAAGCGTTTTCAGAGATCCTTGCGAGCTACGACTCAATTCTAGATTTGGATGGAAGTGTAAAGTCTTTGACTCGATTTGGAGATTTGATTTACGAGGGAACGTTTGGCTGTATTGGTCTTGTCAGAAGCTGGCTTTCACAGGCATCAGCAATCGCCAAACTGGAAGGCTCTGGAATTACCAAGGACATATTGGTGCGCACTAAAAAACCAGATACGGATCTTGTCTCAATTCGGGAAGAAATTGAATCGGGAGAGGAATATTTTGATTCTCTTGATCAAAATGAAGCAAAAGTGAAACGTAAATCTTCAAGGGCAAAAAGAAAAAGTAGGCCATTCAAGAGGAAGCCAGAGCGAATCCCTCCAGGAAATAGGATTTAGTGATGGTAGTTAAGCTATTGCCTGTTGCTTTGCGAAACGCGGGAACTGCAGATGCTGAGTCATTAGTATCTTATATATACCGATCTTCACTAGAGCATGGGGTATATGTTGGTGAGTTTCTACGTTTTGTGTATCGACAAGGAATTGCTGAAATCGGGGGCCCGGAAGGGTACCCCCGCATTCCTAGGTCGATGCAGTTTGGTTTGCTTGTTCGTCCAAATAAAACCACAAAAATGATTGCCAAGATCTTGGAATTAATGACGGATCAAAATATGCAATCAAGTTTACTTGGGTTTTTAGATTCTTCATTAGGACGGTCCGCAGGTGAAGTGAGTGATGATCTAAGGTGGTGCCCAGAGTGCTTTTCAGAGATGAAGAAGTCTGGAGAGGACGCGTATTTAAAGCTTATTTGGCACCTGTTAGCTATTAAGCATTGTCCTGTTCATAGGACTCCTCTTGTCAAAAACTGTGAAAATTGTGGTTGCAATCAAAAATCATTTAAACGTAACTGTTCTGTTGATATCTGCCAGCAGTGTGGTAACGATTTGTCAGTGCGTAAATATTTAGATTTCGATGAAATAGCAAATTCATGGGAAACCTCTAGTGGGGATATCCTTAAGCTCTTCGACGATTTAGCAGAGAATGAGTTTAAATTAGATCGAACCGGAGTTCCCAAGTCCATGGAAAAAATATTCGACTACTACGTGAGAAATGATCGAGAGGATGAACTTTACGAGATGATACTTAAGGATGAATTACGCTCAGTTATGTACAAACAAGAGGTAATCGATCTGAAAAAAGTTCGAAGATTCGCCTACGGTTGTGGAATGGATATTTCTGACATTCTCTGGGGGATGAGTAATATGTCGAGCGAAGTTCTGCATCCCAGTTGGTCTGCCGATTTGCCACCTAACTTGCAGAGGGTTAGCCATAAGAACAGAAGGAGTCATTCGGAAGTTTTAGCGCAACTCAGAGCTATTATCGAGTCCGTCTCAACCCCTCCATCTCTCAAAAGCTTAGCTAGAAAGGCTGACGTATCAGTTGGTTACCTCGAGTACCGTTTCCCCGACTTAGCAAGGGAAGTGGTGAGTAACCACAAACAGCATAGAGATGAGGAGCTCCAAAAAAAGCGTGATCAGGCTAAAGCAAATGCCTTGGCATTTTTTGTAGAGGAGCGATATTTCGAGCACACAAAATCTAGAAAGGAGGCTTATCGAGTATTGAGAGAAGAGACTGGGTTGCCGAAGTTTATGTTAAAGCAGGCTATTCAGGATGCTTTTAGCAAAATTTACACGGAGTAGCTCCATCGGTACGAACACTCTGCACGATTGACTTTTCGAAATTTTGGATGATTAATTAATTTGTAGTAACTTAAACCGCCCTGAAAGACATTGCGCTATTCACAATAGAAGGCGGGTTAAATAGGGGGCGATGGTAAGCGCCAAACCAACCACACTCTACACAGCCCGCAATAAAGAAGCTAACCTCTCAAACCAATTAATCTTGGAGGTTACCCATGGCCCAACGCTCTCGTCAGCAATGGCAATCGCTCATTGAAGAATTTGAAAACAGCCAGCTCACACAAACCGCATTCTGTAAATCACATAACCTGAACCCCAAATATTTCAGTCTTAAACGCAGTAAATTAAAGCGTGAGAAAGTTAACGACCAAGCGGCATTTTCACCCGTAGTCGTTGCTCCGTCTGCGACAGTGAATGTCCCAATAGAACTCTTTGTGGGTTCGGTCATAATAAAATTGGCACCGTCAATCACACCCGATTATTTGGCACAATTGATTCGGTCGTTGGCATGATCAAGTGGCGCAAGGATATTCCCATTTACCTGCACAGAGCGCCAGTGGATTTCCGTAAATCCATTAATGGTTTGTCGGTGATTGTCGTTGAGGCTTTGCAGTTAACAATCACCGAACCGAGCCTGTTTGTGTTCTGCAATAAAACTCGTCGTCAAATTAAGGTGTTGTATTGGGATGTCACCGGTTTTGCGCTGTGACAGAAGCGGTTAGAGCAGGATCGGTTTAAATGGCCGAAACAACAAAACGCGGACATTATTTCTCTCACCCATGAGCAGTGGTGTTGGTTGTTACGTGGGTTTGATCTGACAAAAATACATCCGCATACACCGATTTTTTATCGAGATGTGATGTGATTTTTAGTACAATATCGCCATGAAAAATACGGCGGATTTAGAAAAAGAAAATACTTTTCTGCGCGAGCAATTGACCAGCAAGACTTATTATTGCCCGTTATGGAGGCTGTGCAACGTGAAGCCTGAGTGCTGCCCGCAGACGCGATAGCGACGCAGTGGCGGACTCCCCGACCGGCACGATGTCAAATGTAAGGTCTGACCCCTTTGGTTTGTCGCAATCAGTTTATCACCTGGCCAGCCTTTTTTCTCTATATATCAATTGCTTATAGCTTAAGGAAGTGCCATTCAGGTCTAACCCCTATGGTTTTGTGGCAAATTTTATGGTGGGACTATGCAACACTACAACATAGATAAATTATTAGACTTACCAAATTGGCCGACCAAAAGCGCCTCTATAAAGTTATTCCTAATTACCACGAAAGCTAAGCCACTCCTTTGTGTAAGCACACCCTAACTGCTAAGACCAGTTATTCTAGTGGCCTGGATAGACAAAATTAGCACTTTCCTGAGTCTTTTCGGCCCTCAACCGGAACGGCAATTGGTATATATGGATCAGATATGCAAGTATCGCAGCACCAAAAAGTTACTGTTCAAACGTTGGCTTAGTAATAGTAGTAATTAGGAAGTTATTTTCGTTCACAATGTATTTTATTCACCAAGGCTCATAAGGCACTTCAGTTAGTTCTGCGAGTCCAATTTTCGACAACACCTTAATCACCAATCTAGGATAACCAATTGAGCTATCAATAACTTCGTTATTCTTTAATTTTATAGATGTGTAAACTCCTTTTAAATGGCCAAACATGACCCCTGCATATAATTCAATCTTTGCATTAGAAATATTTTCAACAAGCTGACACAGCGAATCGACATCAATCTTAATCGTCGGTTCAGTTCCCGCGCAAGCTAATTCACTTTGAGAAGTAGATACCTTACAACCGATAAGACCTGCGACACCTCTATAACTTTCTACAAAAAAACCTATAGCATTTCCAGAAAACCATATAGTAACACCTAAAGATTTTAAATTTCTGGGTATTATTTTGATTTCACTATCAACCACATATTCGTATTTATTGTTTTTTTCTAAGTCTTCATTTACAGCAATGTCAATTTTGTTAGATGAAAAAAATTCTGTCCTCTTACCAAATTCACAAAAAAAATCTTTTATGTAGCCTCTGCCCATAGATTTAATCAATTTTGGCATCTGCAGTCTTCACCAGACGCAGCCCCTGTGGCACCTCCTGCAAGTCCTCCTCCGAGTGCGAAAGAACCGTTGAAGTCGCCGGCAGGTAATGACACAGGCGAATCCCTATGCCAGTGACTAGGAGTATTTGGCCTGCCACCATGCGCACTAAAATGTTGTCTTTGTGTATTGCGATTAAAAGACCATCCGAACCTAGAGTTACCCCTGTTAAATATGCCCGGCCTAGGAGGAAAACTGCCAAATCGTCCAGCCGCATTTGCAGACCGGCCGAAGAGTACCCCACCGGGTCCGGTTGATGAAAGAACTGCTCCAATTGCTGCAGTTCCAGCGACGTTTCCCCAACTTATGCAGTCCCAGTCGCCTCCGTTTTCCAGTAATTGTGCAGCTAAATCGATTACTCCGCTAATAAAACCTCCAACTATCGGTACCAGAAACCATGCTAATTCTCCATCGGGATCGTAATACATCATGGGATTCCCACTAACATACCCAAATGTATTGGTCCCAGCAACCAACCCAATAGGATCACTTTGTACATACCGCCCGAGGCGCGGGTCATAATCCCGGTAATGGTTATAGTGCAAGCCGGTTTCAGCATCAAAATATTGCCCAGGGAAGCGCAAGTTAACAGTAATGCCATTATCGTTAGCCGGCGTTTGACCAAAGGCTGTACCTTCCCAGTTCCAAACAATATTTTGCGCGGGGTCGGTAGCAAAACGCGTGGTCATTAAATGGTCGGTATGCAAAAAGCTCAGTTGCTCTGCGCCGCCTTGATTGTCAATTTGCGCAATGGGTTCAGTGGTGGCCCAAATATAATCTTTTTCCACCACGCCGGTTGTGCTGGTCTCACTAATCAGCATGCCGTACATATCATAGTGGTAGATCGTGGTGGTGTCGTTGCCGCCCTGGTCGAACACGGTTTTGCGCGTGCGCAACCCTTCGTCGTTATAAATATATTGCGCGATGAGTTCGCCATCTTGCAACACTTGGTAGAGTCGGTTAGCGTCATTATAGGTGCGGGTTTGCACGTTTTGCACGGTGGTGAGGTCGTCGCGAAAGGCGCTTAAGCTCTGCAACTGGTTGCTGCCGGCGCGGTAGGTGTAGGTCTCGCCATTGGTTTGCGCGTTGTTGTCGGTTTGATTGCGCGACAGCCGGTTATGGTTTAGGTCGTAATCAAATTCAAACGGCGCGGCACCGTCGATGGCATCCCCGCTGAGGCGATCCAGGGCGTCATAGGTGTATACGCTGGTTTGCGGCGTTGTGGTGCGGCTAAGCATGTTGCTATTAGCATCGTAGTTATACAGCCGCTGGTCCAGAATTAAGCTTAAATTGGGGTTAAATAACTGTTGAGAAATCAAGCGGCCTTGTAAATCGTAGCCTCGCTCATCCACTAAGCCATTGCCGTACACGCTGCGGATCATGCGGTTATCGCCACGATAACGCATGTCAGTAACAACGGATGTTTGCACGCCGTTTACCTGGGCAGAAACCGATTCAATGCGCCGCACGCCATCCCGGCCAATGGATACCACACGCCCGGTTGGGTAGGTCATTTGAATTAAATTATCGCCGTCATCGTAATTGTATGAGGTGGTGTAGCTTATCCCCAATTCCACTTTGATCATTTGCACCAGGTTGCCAAAGGCATCATAGGCGTAGCTGTAGCTACCGCTTTCATCAATGCGCCCGCACAGCCGGCCAAGCCCAAAGGGGCAGTTATCGTAGAGGTAGGTCACATCTTCGGTTTTACCGGCGATGGTGTTGGGGAAGCTTTTGCTTACTGGCCGCTCCAGCTCATCGTAGCTGTAGGTCATAGTAATGCCACGTCCATCGGTCATGGTGATCAGGTTATTGGCCTGGTCATAGCTGTAGCTGAGGGTGCCGCGATCCGGGCTGGATTCGGTGAGTTTTCGGCCCAGCACGTCATAGGTAAAGCTAGTTACTACGCCGTTGGGGGCAATCACCTGGGTAATACGGTCGTTGGTGTCGTACTGGTAGCGGGTAATGCCGCCCAGGCGGTGGGTATTGGCAATTAGCCGGTCTTCGCCGTCATATTCATTGCTTTCAAAGGCGCCGTTAGGATCAACCCATCGGTCCAGGTTATTGTTACGGTCGTAAAAATATTGATTAATGGAATCCTCTTGATTTACATGAGGAGCCCGCGATTCAATCATGCGGTTGCGATTGTCATAGGCATTGCGCACCATTAATGCCAGAGAGCCATCACTGCTGCGGGTATCCACGGCAATTAAATTATTGTAGCCGTCATAGCCGTAATTAATGGTCTGATTTAGGTTATCGGTCACCCGTGTAACCCGGCCTTTTTCATCATAATTAATAGAGATGGTGATGTTATCGGGGGTAATTAAGCGGGTGGTTTGACCGGCTTCATCATAAAAATATTGCGTGGTACGGCGATTACCAGGGCTGCCTTGGGGTGGAATTTCTTCAATTAAACTCAACAGACCCTGGCTGTTATAGCTGTAGAGCACCTCCAATAAATTAGGTGTCACCATGCGGGTCACCAAGCCCCGGCTGTCATATTCCATGGTGGTGGTATGACCCAGGGCATTGACGATGGTCTCCACATTGCCGCGATCATCACGGTTAAATTGTGTGGCATGATCATTGGGGTTAACAAATTCGGTCAATAAACTGAATTGATCATAGTCATAATCGTATTCAGCTTGGTTAAATTCCTCCCGCACCTGGGTGGCTTTTCCGTTGACATCAAATTGCCGGTTAATGACCGATTGATTGGGCCGCGTAGTTTGGGTGGCATTACTGTTGGCATCACGCTGGGTTAGGGTTACCCGGCCAACCCCATCCACATAGCGCAGCGGCATGTTGCGAGCATCACTCTCGGTTACGCTGATATTGCCGTTAAAATCTACTTGGCGGTTGTTGATGTCTTCCACCAACATGGGGGCTGGGGCTGGGTCTTCTTCGGTTGCGGCCATCTCCGGCGGAATTAAACCGCGCACGTCCGCGACTTCTAGGTTCATGAAGCTGCCGTCGGGCTGCATGGTTTCTTGAATGCGGCCGGCAAAATCGAAGCGGTATTCTTTGCGATTACCACGTTGGTCCACCTGCACACTCATCAGATGCGTGTTGGGCATATACTCAAATATCCGCTCATCATCATTAGGCTCAATGATGGACACCAAATTACCCTGGGAGTCGTGCTCAAAGCGGGTTACCCGGTTCATAGGGTCGGTGATGGACTGAATGCGACCGTTGGCATAGGCAAAGTTATATTCCATGCCTACCGGGTCGATAATAGTTTCGATCCGATCCAAACCATCGTAAATATAGGTGGTCACATTACCATTGCGATCTATTTTGCGGCTTTGCCGGCCCAGGCTATCAAACCGGTATTCGATGCCGGAGCGCATGCGCCGGCTAAAGGTGCCATCGGGCAATTGGGTTAATGTGGTGTAATCCCCCGGTGGCGAGATATAACCGCCCTCAGAGTCAGGCATATAAAGCAGGCTGGTTTTGGTGCCGGTGGTAAGCAGCACTTTTCCATCATTCTGCTCATACACTTTTTGCAATCCGGCCAAGCTCCAGCCCGCGCCAAATTCACTGTTGCTGCGGTTATCGATAATGACCTCACCGGGAACTACGGTAGAACGGAAGGAAATGGGAAATTGGCATTCCACAGTTAAATCAAATTGATGCACGCCGGTGGCCAGGCTCTCGCCATCAAACTGAATGGCAGGGCGAGATGTTCGGAATTGACCGCGGATATCCGGCACTACTTGCACCTGGCTAAAGCGTTTATCGGTCATGGCAACCCCGCCGACGCTCAGCTCTAACGACATGGTCTGCGGCGGTGGTGCCTGGTTACCAAAGCCAGAAACAACCGGAATAATGGGCCGCACGTCGGCGTTGTTGGAGTTGTATTCCAAGCGAATGGAACGGTTTTCACCCAAGGAATAATAACTGGGTAATTGGTGGTATTCGCCTAAATTACCAGTTTGTTTGTCAATCATGCAGCCGGCATTGGTGCAATTTGCTTTTTCACAACATGGAGGTAGCGGCTCCTGATTATCTGGGGCTTTAGGATTTTGCGAAGGCTCCTTTTCGTTACGAGGCATATCTGGATTGGCCACCGGCTCCTGGGGTAGAACCCCGTGCCAAGAATTACTAAACACCACGCCGCCAATGGAATCAATAGTACGGCCATCGGCACTTACCAAACCCTCACCAACCTTTTCAAATTCACCGGTATCGTGATTTAAGGCAAAGAAATCCATGCGCGAACCGGGTGGAAAATTCTCCACATTTGGAAAAGAAATCGGCACCGGTTCTGGGTAAGTCACTCCAAAAGGCTGTATGGAAATATAGGTACTTAAGCCCAGCCCTTCCGGCAATGGTTGCGGTCCCTGGTTGGGATTGTCCACGCGAGTGATGGTAATGTCACCATTAAATAATTCGCCGGTGTTATCGTTAACCGCAGAACCGGCTGGAATCGTCAGGCGTACCGGCTCAGAAATACTCAAGCCATCGATGAAGCGGCTACTGGTTATTGTGGACGTGGTGGTTGGGTCCACAGAATCGGTGGCCGCGATATCCAGAGGCAGCAAAAATACCGGCGTATCGAGTTGGTTAACGGCTCCAGCTACCAGACGCACCACTTCTGGCACTGTAGCAAACCGGCCCAGAGCGGGATCCACGGTAGAGCCATCAATCAGCAAACGGGTGTTGCCGCTGATACTTAAGTCATCAAAAAAGAAATTGCCATTAACATCCGACCGGACTCGTGATTCGCCCACATGTAGAGTAACACCCGGTAAAGGCTTGTTGCCATCGCTTAATACCTGTCCCGATAAGCGCGTAGTACCATCAGCGGGAGGCACCGTAATGGTAACAGCTTCGCTGTCGCTAAAGCGGCCATCGGTAACGGAAAAGCTCAAATTAAATACGCCCACTTGCCCAGCCTCTGGCCGAAAACTCAGTAAGCCGGTGCGGGCATTTAAACTGAAATTCGGCGGCAATGGCATGGGCGCTACGCCAAAGCTTAAAATATCGCCGTTAGGGTCACTGGCGACAAGTTGCATGGTAAACCTTTGCCCCAATTGGGCAGTTTGATTACCAATGGGTGCCAGCACTGGGGACTCGGCATCTGCGCCAGTTACGGTGATTTGATAGGTTTGTATCACCGGGGCGTTCACACCATCGCTGACACTTAGACGCACATCTACCTGGGTGTCATTTGCCGGAACCCAGCTTACCTGTCCGGCTTGATCCAGCGTTAACCCTAGCGGCCCTTGTAATAAAGAATAACTCAACGGGTCGTTTTCTGGGTCTTGGGCAATGACTTGATAGCGATAGGGCTGGTCGATTTGTGCAGCAATTACCGGTGTGGAAGTAATACTTGGCGGATCATTAGCAAGTGGTGGGACAACTTCAATTAATACTGTATCCGCCGGGCTGGATAATTGGCCGTCGCGCACAATCAGCTGGGCGACAAAATCCCCTGTAATATCCGGTGTAAATATTGGGGAGCCACTGGCTGGGTTTTGCAACACAGCGTTACTATTGGTGGGCAAAAAAATTAAGGACCAGAAAAAATCTAACGTATCACCATCCGCATCAAAAGACGTTGTACCATCCAACGTTATTGGCTCACCCTCAAAGACTTGGAGATCTGAGCCCGCATTGGCCACTGGGCGACTATTAACTGTAGAAATAACGGCTTGATCCGGTGCGCTAACCTGGCCTTGTTTTTCAATAATTAATTGCACCAAATAATCACCGGGCTGGTCAATAATAAATTGCGGGTTAAAGGCCTCAGCATTAGTTAGCTCGGCAGTGGAATCTTGCGGCGCATGCAATAAATGCCAATGATAGGTAATAAGCGCGGCATCTGGGTCACTGGCATTGCCGGCTTCCAATTGCACAGTTTGATTTATTTCTACGGCAATATCCGGCCCAGCCTTAGCGATAGGCACTAAGTCGCCGGAGGTGAGTAGTATTCGCTCTGGATTACTGTCTACGCTGCCGTCATTAACAATCAAACGAAAAATATATTCGCCGTTAGCATCGGTGGTTAATATCGGGCGCAATTGATCGCTGGTGGTAAAATCCAAATTAGACCCTTGCGGTGCGCTTTCTAACTCCCATAAAAAGGTTAGTGGGTTGCCGTCTACATCGCTTGACCCAGCACCGTTTAGTTGAATCGTTTCTCTGGCAAAAACTTGTTGATCCGTGCTGGGATTAGCCTGCGGTGCAGTATTTAGCGTGGAAATATGAACACTATCCAAGGCCATATCTTGGCCATCACTCACCTGTAAGTTAACGCGGTAATCACCGGCCTCATCAATTACTACAACTGGCCTCAAAGCGGTTGGGTTTTGGATGGTAGCCGTGCTGCCTTGGGGAGCGCTGATAATCTCCCAGAAAAAACTTAACCGATCGCCATCGCCGTCTGATGATCCTTGTCCATCCAAGGTAACGAATTCACCAATTTGTGCGGATTGATCCAAGCCAGCATTAGCTATAGGTGGCTCGTTAGGTTCGGGTTCAATTTCAGGGGGATTTACCGTAACAAGTAGGCTGTCTGAGGCGAGTGCGCCATCATCATCTTGCACCGTAACCAAAAGGGTAAAATTTGTTTCTTGCTCCACAACCGGCGCCACAAAACTGGCCATAGCCATATCATCATTCACAATGGCAATAACACCGGATACTTCCCGCCATCTATAGGATGAGATTTGGCCATCACTGTCCGCAGCCAGGGCGAATAAATTCACCATAGCTCTGGACTCAACGGTTTGATTTTCACCCGCGTCAACGGTTGGTGAAATATTAACGGCTTGCACCACCACTCTGGTGGAGTCTGTGCTGCTATCACCATCATCATCCGTAGCGGTTAAAGTAAAACGAAAGGTTGTGTCCTCCAACACATTGGGAGCGATAAAACTGGCATTGCGTTGGGTGCGATTATTGATCGTAATGGTGTCGGTATTTTCGGACCAGAAAACTTCCGCGATTTCACCATCGCGATCGGTAGCGGAGCCATTTAATTGAACCGTATCGCCCGCAATAACTGTTTGATTGTTTCCTGCATCTACACTCGGCGGGTTATTATCCGGTCCTTTTCCACCGCAACTACTGATCGCAATGGCTAAACATAACAAAGCCAAAATTTTCCAATGGTTTAGATGACGTATTATCATGGTCATTGCGATCCGTAGCAGTGGATTAACGGAGTGGTTATTTAAATGGTATTTTTCGTTTTATAAGGGCAACCTGCTAGAGGGCACGGGATAGACCTTCCCGCTTACCGTGTGCAAATTGACGCCTGCCATGCCGTCAAACCCGCTTTTTAATTCAACTTGTACGATTTCTTCACCGTTGGTGAATCGGGACAATTGTGCGGTTTGTCGAGCATTGGGAGCGAAAGCGACTGATGCGATTAAAGTGCTTGACCCTCGCGGTAAATTGACTATCACACTAGCTGTTGATTGCTCCAAGGTACCGACTAAGGCGTCACTGGTAACGTTAACAATGAAATCATTTATTGGGATTATGATCATCCGTACCGTAGAACCAACCGGGACGTTGGAGGCTTCGAATTCAACGGCGACTCTACTAAGGTTTGCTGGTAAAACCAGATCATTTTCACCCGTAGGATTGAGGGGAACTGCTTGTCCAGCGATTGTTGCAATTCGAATTGTTGGGAAAAGCCCTAGGAATAAAGGTCGTGGCGCAGAAGATGAAAAAACTCCCTCAGGAAAAACATTACCCGAAAATTGAATATTTTCAGCCTCTATTCGTGCTCGGCCGGGGCTTCCGTCACCGCCTTTCGCTCTAGAATCCGTACCACCAATAGTTCCCCCAATTCCACCACTTACGTTGATGATTCCACTACCGGACAAGGTTGACGTGACAATTCTAATGCCGCCACCACTACCACCACCACCTCCAGAAGCAGTGCTTATATTCACTATTGATTCATCAGACGCACCGTCTCCACCAACTGCTGTAATTAAACCATTCAACGTTAACGTTCCTGATACCGCTAAAAGCATGGCACCACCTCCTCCTCCTCCTGCTAAACCAACTACACGCGAGGAAGGAGTGCGCAAAAATCCTGCACCACCACCTGAGCCACCAAGTAATGGTTGTAGCGCTCTCGAACCATATTCTGATCCTGCATTAATTGATGAGGAACAATTTTCATCAAGACCACGGGAGAAGAATCCTGCGCCCGCACCGGGGCATGCGAGTCCAACATCTACTCCACCGGTAGCACCACCAGGCCCCTGACCAGTACCGCCTCTGAGCCCTAGCGCTTGAGCTAGGCCGCCAGCGTACCCTCCTGCTGGAGGGATACCAAATTCACCACCATTAATACCGCTCATATCAATGGTGCCGTCAATAACTGCATCACCTTGCACAAGAACAAAAGCGGGGGTATTAGCACTATTACCGAAAAAACGCACCGTTACACCTTCAGGAATATTAATAGTCGCATAGTTAAGAATGCCATCATCAGGGATAACGATTGATATATCTGCTGTGGGATTTAAATTTCCATCAGCACCTGTGCTACCGCTATCAAAGCCCAATGCCAAAGGGGCGATTAACAATGCCGCCAGCGCGGCGATGAGTTGACGCTTCATCAGTAAGCTCCTGAAAATCATTTAATTATTGAAAAATTAATGTGGGTGCCAACCCATTGCGACTGAGGGCGTTAATACCAGTGAATGATTGCAAATTAATACTGCTTTGGGCGCGGCCAATATTTGCAGCGATTGTGACTGTTATAGTGAGTTCCCGGCCTTGCGAGCCAACGGAAAATCCATCCAACGTGATACCAGTCGCAGGAGAAAAAGTAATGTCGGCAATATCTTGTAATCCAACGCCGGTAATAACAAAGGTGCTCTGTTGTCCTCTGGGTAAAGTAATATCGGCAGTGTCGTTCAATAACGAACCAAGAATGATTTCCAGCGATGGACCGAAAAAGTTATTGAAATCACTGCCAAGCACTCCGACTTGCAGGCCTAAAACTGAATTCGTAGGACCTAGGTTGACACCAACCTGTGGGCCAAGCACCTCGTTCATGATGCTCAAATTCACACCCACCGGTCTGGACAATATGTTATCTGTGGTTAAATCACGGAATTCTGGGGAATCAACCTCAAACTGAGACAAATAATCGGCGAAGGACTGGCTGACGAAAATTGGAAAAGAAAAGGAAAATAAATTCTCGGTTGATTCAATAAATAACGAAGTATTACCTGTTGATTGCCCAGCTATAGGAATATCAATCAATTGTGAGTCAGAAGCGAGAGAGAAATCTTGAACAGAAGAAAACGCAACATTAGAGTCATCAATATCGACGGAAAATATTTCCGATGCTGGCCTTTGCTCCGAAAAACTAAACTGGAAATTTTTAGGTGTAGAGTTGGGCAAAAGTACGATAGGACTGGGTGACACTCGGACCTCTGGAGCACGTCCAGCAACGGTAAACTCACTGGTGATAGCACCTAACTTGTTGCTAATTGTTAGCGTGATTTGCCCGATTTCTGCTAAAGTATTAGCCGAAATTAAAAAGCTCAGCCGATCAAAATCACTGTCTACATTAGAAATGCTAACACCCAGCGTTTCCGTTTCCACGCTCACCGATAATAAATTCTCCCCAGTGGCGCTAACAAAAACGGAATCACCAAGGTTAACAAAGAAAGGAGAAAGCGTATCAATAACAGGAGCGCCAGACTGTCCTTGTGTGAACACCTCAATAATATTGCCAGAGCCGTCATACCGATATTCGATAACCTCTTCTGTTTGCGCAAAAACTGCAGGAGAAATTAATGCAAACAAAAATATCAACAAATAAAATTCTGGCAAACCTAACCGCAATTCACGCATCCCTATGCTCTCCACATTGAGCTTATAGTTATCGTTGTTGATTGATCGCCATTAAATCGGCTATACACATTATTATTGAAATCCCGAGCACAAACAGGCCAGCACCATCACGCGTGCACTTTCGAAAAAATTCTATTAAACGCTGAAAATATCGCTAGAAGCTAGTCGTATAATTGACCCGTAATCAATAGCTACAGGTATATTCAAACGACTACATTGATTATTAATTTCGAAGATACCCGAACCCTAATATTGATTCAAGTTAAGGTATTTTTATGGAAAACCTAGTCATATAAGTAAATTAAAACCAACTTGGATTTACTTATAACCTCCACATGACAACGCAGTGAAATATGCATAAATTTTCAGAAATGATGCCTTCTAAATTATCCACACATCCATTTTTATAATTATTTGCGCCTTTATTTATTACCGATTGAATGGCTCGGTAAAAGTTTTTACGTCATTTTATTAGAAGGAAATTTTTTTGAATAATTTTGGCTAAAAATAAATAATCGCTTTTTATCTGGATTAACCACAACTTTTTCCAATTTCTCTTCTTTTAATTCTTGTTCGAATTTACATTAAGAAACAACATATAAAATTTCGTTGAAATGGTTTGATAGGGAGGTGTTTGTTAAATTCAGCCATCGTTGATAATCGTTAGCGTTGGTTATTAAGGTCTTGACGACCAAACCAAGCCTATCCATTCCACAGCAAAACTGTATTTTGTTCTTCGTCACGCTTAAGGTAGGTATTGTTTTATCCATTGAGGCGAGGTTTGTGACGTTTTATGTATCATTCCATTAAGATAATCAGCTACCCATTGGTAGTGCTGGCTATTGTCGTAGATATGGGAGCTTTCAAAAGCTTTAATATGCGCTTTTAAATTGACCAATGAACGAGGGTGATGCCTCGCAATGTTATTGGTCGGTATTGCATGCCCCCAAGCCTACGCCGCTTAGAAACTCGCTCCTCACTCAGTTGGGCGCCGGCCAAGCTAACATAGATAAAAGTGGTTCTGAATCCATCCGCTTTGGCTTGCTTGGCGTACTTGAGGTAGGTTATTCCGGAAATCGTAGATTCCACAATGAAGGATTTACCGTCGTTGATATACTGCTTAACCAGTGACAACGCTCTCTTACCGGCCGCAAGTTGCTCCTGAGAAGGACCCTGTCAACTCCAGTCTGGGTCAATCACATGAACTGTAGGGTATCGTTTCTTGATCGTCGCAGACATTGTGGACTTGCCCGCTCCATTTGGTCCTGCAACCAACCAAAACTGTGGTCTGGACATACACTATTCCTTTAGTGTTTAGGTGGGTTCTGATGAATTGATTTACGCTTTACCGCTACCATTGCTTCTTGGTAAGCTTCATCACCCAGCCTTTTTCGGCCCTCATCGGTTTCAAGCTCTCGTGCTAACTGCTCTAGTTGAATTTCATCTACTGGCCGTGGTTTCTCTTCGTGTTTCATGGTGAATCCTCCTGTAGGATCAATCACACAATGCGAAATATGGGTAATGTGGAAGACGGTTTATTCTAACACCGGCCAACCACAGGATGTGGATGCCCTATAATTTAAAAGAAATTGTGGAATGGCAGCTATGTCTTGTTTATAAATAAAGATCATCTGTTAACTGCTGATTTTTTACAAATCACCCATTTGTCAATGTAGAAATTCGCAGGCCTTACTCTATAAATCTAAAAAGCTATACACCATATTAATTATGGAGGTACTGAGCCATAAAAACAAAGTATCGCGATATTTCTGCGCTTGATTCACCATTCGACATCAGTAAATTGACCACTCCTGAGTATCAGAGTTATTACACTATGGTAAATGCGCGGATGCAGGAGGTGGCGCGAGCTATTACCGCTGGATATGGACTACCGAATCACATCGATAACGTAGTCTCAATAATTGCTAACGGTCACCAATTCAATGCCAGCACCTATCAGAAAAACAACACTCTTGTTGTTTCTATTAATGCCTCTGTACCAATATTGATCAGAACACTGTTTGATCGCTTATTGGCCCAGCCAAGTGTATTCCCAGAGTTGCCAATTGATACACCCGACGCGATTAGTTATTCACCACTTTTTATGATAGATCCTACTAGCACAGATCAGTTGGAACGTATCAACATTCACATCAGTGAAGATCGCTATTCTGCATCACGCGTTCTGGGTGATTTATGTGTCACGTATGTATTTTTGCATGAGTATGGCCATTTACTTTGTGGGCATACTCAAGCGATACGGAATATCTCGGAAGAGACAGGCCTGCTCGAGCTATTCGAATTAAATCAACCGCCAAATAAAGATTATATTGAATTAAGACAATATTGGGAGTTTCAAGCAGACTCTGTTGCCGCGGGTTTACTGATCCAGTACCTAGACGATATTGTCTCACAATCCCAGGCCCATCAAACTTGGATTTTTGACATAACAGGTTGCGAGCAAAATGATCAAAAAGGATTAGCTACTCATGTTTGCGCAATAGCTATAGCTGCTTTAAATGTATTATTTCTCTACACCGACCAATGCACTTTTCAAATCAAGGTCGAAAAGTATCATCCCCCCACTCAAACACGATTATTTTGTCTACGTGATGTGCTGTGTTCACAGATGGCTCAACGTTGGCAGCTCGACCCCAATGACATCGTAGCAACTTATTTTGACTACTACTTGGACTCTTTCCATGATGGGCTGGCTTCAATTGGCATCAACGTTGATGCCATCAATGAAGAATATATGGAAGGTTGTTACAACATATTCCGCACGCTCAAATACAGCAATGATCGATTACGGCATGTATCAGAACCATGGAGTTGGCTAAATGCCAAAGAATGGGGTAACCCTAGGGAAAACAAGGGCCATACTCATGACAGAGAATAGCCCGAGCCTCACAAGAGATATTATTGTGTCGCAGAGACCAAGATACTAAACTCAATAATTACCACATCCCGATAACCTGGTAGTGTCGGATTATCTAGCATGACCGTATCGACATGGTGAAATACAGCCCTATCGTTCACAAGAAAAAATTGCATCGGAGCCAAAGTAAATGAAACGAGGTGGGATTTGGAGTTATTGTAAATTGAATTTTCACCACCTTTGATGTTTTCAAGATCTAAGACAGCCACATGGACCCAGCACGCATCGTCCTTGTGAGGAATAGGCGGAGTCGCCTTAGCATGATACTCAGCACGAGGCTTAAGACGTATCAAATGTGCTTTCCAAGCAATACCATAGTTTGCATTTAGATTATGGGGCTTGGCCGACATATAAACAGCTGCAACATAATCCAACAATACCTTATTGTCTTGGTCGGGATTAGCTAACGCAGGCAGACGACGAGCCTTTCCTGGAAACTCAGTATTCTCTCGTTGTGAATGAATCATTGACTCACTCAAACCTATTACTAGATCATCTCCTACCTCCTGCAAAACACCTGTGGCAAAGGCCCTGAATCTCGTAGCATCAGCATCATAGGGGTCAGGCTGTAAAAAGCTAAATATTGGCTTCAGTTGATCGGCAAGTGGCTCCAAAGCAGCATTCAACTGCCACAACTCACCTACCGAAAATCCAAGACTATCGACAGCAGACCAACCGGCCAAATTAAACAATACCGGAATCGTAGCATGTTGCTTCTTATCTCTAAGTACGCTTGGTTGCTTTTGTTTTCGAATATCAGTAAACATAGATACCTCTTGAGTCGTCAGAGGGTTTAAGGCCATAAACCTGGTTAAATTTTAGGGTTTCCAGATTGCGCAGGATCAAGATAACGTTCCTGTGACAAGGTGTACGTATACAAAAATGACAAAAGTGACAGCACTGCTATGTTGGAGAAAAAATGAGCGTATTGCTGGATACTGAAAAGATTAAATCTTGTGCCAAACAGGTGGGTATTCTTTATAAAGCCCAACTTGATAAAAAAATGAGTGATATTCGAGCCGAAGTTGACGCAGGCGGCTCAGAGACGCGTGCAGGAAGCCGCGCGTGGGATGGCATAGCCATAAGTGAAAGCAATGCCCGCCTACTTGCTCAAGCATTGGGAGTACCTCATTTTGAGGCATTGAAGCACGATGAACCCCATCCTTGGATTGTCTTGAGAAATAACACTTCCAGACACAAGAAAATCATAACGATGGAGATCGAAAGCACTAATCGCAATCGATTATTTGAACTTGATATGGTAGAACCAAATGATGGGCACACGGTTAAGATCAGCGACAGATGGAGACTGAACCTAACTTTTAAGTCTGGCTACCACGCCTTAGTGGTAATTAGAAATGAAACTAAACATATGGTCATCACACCCAATGAAGCTTTTAACTTACCATCGCAATGGCAAAACAGTCAGCTAAGCCTTCCTTCTGAAGAAACTTATCTACGCTTCCCGGAAAAGGAAGGAGGCGGCTTCCGTGAAATCATCGTCATTGCATGCGATCAAAATGTCTTTCCAAAGATTAGCCTTTACGATGACAATATCTTTTCAAGTGATAAGAGAAATTCTCTAGCAACAAAATTGCTTTCTCCAGCTCTACAAGAAAAGTATTGGGTAGATAGCTATGCTTTCTACATACAAGACTCAGCTAAAACGTCACAGGAATAACGGATTGGTAACGAAAGACCAAAAGCACTTATTTGACTTAGATGAAGATCGTAACAATAAAAAGCCTGTTACCAGAATACGGGCAACTGAAGAGAGCCTGACTATCGCACAATCAGTTGCAGACGATCTAAATATTCAGATGGATGAGGAAAAAACTCGCTCACTTGCAATGAATCTATTGGGGATTTACTTCTCTGACATTACGCGTGTAATTAAAATCCAAGACCCCTCGATGATATTTGATCACTTTGTAAGTGATGATATTTCAGCTTACTCCGGTTTTACAATTGATCGACAAGCTATCATTTTCTTTGATCAAAATCTTGATAACTGGTTATTTTCGATTTTCCAAATTTTTTCCATTCGAGCTTTTTTTGTTGTAACTGATGATGTCAGAAAAGATACAAATGAAATTTTGTCCCTAATATTAAGCTGTCTAAAACAACCAAGTCTGCATCTCAATATACGCGATCGCTTGCGGCCCTATATGTCCGAATACTACAACGCTTTGCCCGTCATCAACTGCCTAACCATGACCAGTAATGCTTTTATTATTTGCCACGAAATTGCTCATTTTCAGCTCAAACACAATGGGAAGGCCAATAACTACGATCAGGAATATCAAGCAGATCAAGTTGCTTACAAACACCTACTTACTCTTTGCAACACTCCCAACGAAACTAATTACCTGAAAATTACACCCAATTTTCTATGTACTCCCTGCCTATTGATGCGATGTTTTGATTTAGTGGAGCGGTTCTACGCTAAGGAAGCCGGAGCGTGTAAACTGAGAGAAAGCCACTCCCACCCGCCGTCTGAAAAACGAGGCATAGCTCTTGAAAGAGCCAATTCGAAAACATGGAGTCCTGAAGCGTGGCATCTGTACGATGGGTTTAATGCAACCATAGACGAGCTTGCTTCTGACCTTGAATTACCCTAGGAATATAGCGTTCATCCTATTTTTACTGCCTCACACTTACAGAGACTATCCACGAATAGCAAATTACTATCGATAATTTACCCATTTAGAGATTATTTGAATTTATTTGAGTTGGTCAAATAGGATGCAAGTAGATGACTTTCGTGAGTCTTTTTCCGTTAGTAGATCTAATGCGTGATGTGGATCTATTTCCAGCGCTCTGCAGTATTGAACCAGCTCATAAATATCTATTCGCCTTTCCATACACTCAACTTTGTGCACAAAAGTATGTGGCTCACCAATAATTTCCCCCAAATAACGCAGGCTTAATCCTTTGGCTAGACGCGAGTCTTGAAGCCAGCGGATTACGCAACGGTATCTTTCAGAGGATATGGTTTATTTCATCGTACCTATAATGGGTACAGAACGAGACACAGTCCTAGCCTACGCGAAGAGACAGGAGTCGTATCAATCAATGAAATTTTCCATTGATCAGCACACAGGTCAGTGCACGCAGTGCCAGACACCAGTGCATAAGGAGGCCGTGGTTTGTACAGACTGTGGCGCTCGTTGGGGAAGTTCGAGAGGGCTGACGCGGCAACAAATCTACGATTTAGGTAATTTCTGAGTAAAACGGGGGTTGCTGGCTGAATTAATATTATTTGTCTGCAATTAAAAATCGTTGATATTAATTTATGCATCTTAAATAAAAAATAATGATAATAATGATAGTTTATTGAGAAATAGATGTTTTTTTATTCAAAAACCCCAAGGAAAGCGAGCACGAATAGGTTAACGAACGACTCAATCGGGAAGGTTTTATGGCAGTCTGCGGTCAATGTAACCTCACTCTCAATTATCCTTTGGGCAACCATAAGCCACTGTAACAACGATCTGGAGCGAGAAAACTTCCACAAAAGTTGCCATTCGCTCTGAATTTGACGACGCTTCTAAGTTGTTGACTATGGAATTCCACAACCCCACTTGGAGAAGCACCATGGCAACACATCGAGTCGGAGATTCCTATCTATCAGACGCTGAATACACTCAACATCAGATTGAAACCTGGCTGGCAATTGTTTTTGTGGCGGGAGCGCTCTCGCTGGAATTGCCGCTCACTGGGCATGTCCGGGTGATTGGCCAAAAGGGGTCCGCTTTGTATTGATCATAGGGGCGGCGTATGGAGGCGGCACTCTCGCAGCATGGCTTAACGCGGAGACACTCTGGCTATGCCAAACCGCCCTTACGTTCTTTATAGGCTACAAACTGCCGCATTTTTTATGAAGTGTAATCTGGCTTAGGACGCCTCCTGGACGATGCGGATAGCAATATGCGGGTCTTGCTCCAGTGCTTTGCAGTATTGGACAAGTTCGTAGACGTCTATTCGCCTCTCCATGCTCTCCACTTTCTGAACAAAGGAGTGCGGTTCACCAATCCGCTCACCCAAATCGCGCATACTCCAGCCCTTTGACTCTCTCGATTCTCTGAGCCAATCAACCAGTTTTCGGTAAGCCTTTGATGAAATAGATTTCTGCATGCGTACCTATTATTGGTACAATGCGTAATGTACCCAAAACGGGTACGAATTCATTCAGGTACGGCAATAGACACCTATAAATAGAATCTTGGAGGAGAATCTAGTGATTTTTGAAGCAGACCGACATCGTGGAAGCTGTGATCATTGCAAGACAGAAGTCCCAATAGATGCTGTCGTCTGTTCCGGCTGCGGCGCTAGGTGGGGAAGCTCTACGGGTAGAACCAGACAGCAAGTCTATGATGAAGGAAAGTCCACCGTGAGGACAGGGTTTATCGTGGGAACCGCTTTACTAATGTTCTTTCTGTGGACTGTCTACTTCGAGTCTCCTTGGGCGATCTTGTCTATGGTGCTGGGATTTCTTGGCGGTCCGATTTGCTTGGGGTTGATGTGGGGCGGATTCCGCACTATGAGAAAAGCAAAAACCAATCTCTCAATACAGTGGTGGCGAGCCGGATAAGTGAAACGATTGTCCGAGGCCCTTCGGTTCGCGCAAACTGGCGGCGCTTGTTCTTGACACCATAGTTTGGCCACTTTTCACTATATATCCTAATAGCGCTTCAAGGTGAAGTGCTTTTTACCTTAGCCAACCACTCTGGAAGTTAACACTAAAAACCAATGGAAGCAGTCCTTTGTTCAAATCGAGAAGAGAGGCTACAACTATAAGCATTTGAGAATATATAAAGTAAATCCAAAATCGGGGGCATTTGTGGATTAGCAGCAATTAAGTGCGACGGGCTTTTCCAAAGCCAGACTCTGGAAGACTAATGTCTAGGAAACGCACATTGAGCGTCAACGGAGAGATCAAAAAAGAAAAAAGGCGGTTTTTGCGGTGCCTTCGTCGCTGTTTCAAACACATGCCGACGGCCCCCCTATTTAAGGCAAGCGGAAATTGATGAACAGGCAAAACCCTCAAGTACCCACAGCAGTGACTGTTAAAGCCGGGACCTTTAAACTCAAGATGCCTCACGCACAGACTTGACATCAGGCACCTGCATGATCGACTATTTAGCAACCCATGAAATAACTTGCGCTAACGGTGCTGCAAAATGCGCTCTAACATCCCAATTGAAAGCAGAGACTTGTTCAAGCTCAGGCTGGCGGAAAAAGACGCTCAGAGGGAGGAGCTATTTGGCAACCCTAACTCCCAAGACTTTAAGTCTTATATTGAACAACAGGTTCACAAGAAGCCAAAGAGACTTTCGATCGGCAAACCCGCTTTTGCGCCAAAATTTTAACATCTCTACCAGCTGCTTCGAACAGTTCCCCCAGTCATTAATCATGGAATGGAGTCTGTGGAGCGCCCGAAGTGGCCAACCATAAGAGCAAATAGCTTCATGACTTGAAAGCAACAAGCCCCCCAACTGACTCAACCTTAAGCACTACCAAAAGTTTCAGCTTTCAGCCCCTCACCAGTTTCAGCTTTCAGCCCCTCACCGAATCGCTCTTAAACCGCTTGATACATCCATTGTGTTGCACCAACACGCTTTCACTCTCTCCTTTGAACAAAGGCTGGACGGCTAGCCCCAGAGAGAGCAGCCAATTGAATTTCTTCCAATACGTGATAGTTCAGCTCTCCTCAAAGTTATTTCTATAGCTGCTCCAGAATTGATCGCATATTGATCTTTGGGGCCAATTTATGGCGTCAAAGTGCAGCCAATCTATGGTGCCATGAACATTTTTTATTAAAGATGTTAGGTTATTATCAACCTTTTTTCATTGGTGACATTATTACTAATTTTAGGAATAACTTTTTACTCAGAATCGCTTTGGGCGGTTCCTGCAATGGTTGTAGGCTTCTTAGGTGGTCCAATTTGCTTGGGTTTAGTGTTGAATGGCTTTCTTACCATTAGAAGGGCGACACATGTGGTAATAACTTGGCGGAGGAATGGTTGACTTGTTGAGTGCCACCATCTCAAATTGAGGAGCACCCAATTTTCGTAGTGTCCTAAAGCCGGACGAGTGCTCATCAAGAAAACCGGCTAACTGCTCAATGACGGAGCATGATTAATCGTTGCCCGCTCATTCCTACACAATAATATCAGACCGAAATTGCGCCGACAGGTAGTGGGACATCAGTGAATTAATCAGTGAATTAATCAGTGAATTAATCACTGAAAAGTGCGTGCCTATACGCAGCATGTGAGGCTGCGGCGATGTGAAACGAATAATAGTCAGACAAAAGCTCTTCTACTTCGACTTCTAATGTTTTTCGCCATCGGACATCAGTAAAATCTCGAAACTCACCTACGATCGGATAATGCAACTCGTAATGAGCAAGAATCGATAAGCAACCAATACAAATGTTATCGGACGTACTGTTGTCGTAACCTTTGATGTTGAGGGCACTGGTAATGCCGCTCATGATTGAAGAGAACCTGAGAAATGGAGAGGGGTAGCGGCTTTTCGAATATCCTTCTGCTAGTTTTCTGGTCTCAATGGTCGACAGAGCGTACATCGATAATGACCACAGACTAAAAACAATATTTCTGTCGAATTTATTCAAAGACCACTCATAAATACTAGGTGTTTGGTTAGCTGCTAGATTGGCTATTAATAACCCACTCAGCCGATCTGCATCGTACTCATAAACTGCTACCGGAAAACGCCCACTTAAAGGTTCCTTGCTAATTTCGCCAAATGACAATTCATCAATCTGAATACTATCGAGCGTAATTTCTTGACTCAAGAGCCCCAGATGGCCGCCCAAGATGTGCGCTATTTCGTGGTAGAATACGGCGATCAAAATAGTTTTAAATATGTATCGACCAAACCCCGTTTGTTCTTCTAAAAACTGCTGGTCGGCCTGCACAAGTAGCTCTAGAACTCTCTCGACATTATCAGCGGTAAAATTCGTTGCAAATATTCTTTCACCAGCAAATGAATTTTCCTGCTCGGCATCCAGTGATGCCATAAAACAGCAAAGCCGATAAGCCCAAATAAAAGTCCCCCATTCGATGGTAATCCGGTACTCCTGTGTTGAGGGGCGCCATTTAACAGAGGCATTAATAGTTAATTCGGAACCAATAATAACGTCAATCATCCCTGACCGCTCAACTGGATAGGCTAATAACGTCTGTTCACCCAATCGTCGCAGTAGTTCCATCGTTTCCTCGACAAAAGCTTTAAATCGTCTGGGTGTGCGTGATAAAAAATGCTCTAAAGAACTTTTCATGACGTATCCGATGGGATAAGGAAATCGAGAACAATGTTGTATTCACAATATGTCGAATTAAACGGTAACTTCCTGAAACAAAAAACTCAACTTATGCAGCCAGTAACAAAGCAGTTATCTTAATTCGCCTGTAATACGCGAATTTATTCCTCCATTATTATCTGAGACGACCAATGAATGTATAAACTAACGCGCGCGAAGCCATCCGTTGACTGTATTTCCTGATCTTCCAGCCTTTTCAAAAATTTCCCGTACATCATGAGAAAGAGATTCCCATGATAGTTGAATATTCTTATCGGAGAAGCGCCCGCCAATTGAACAGCGGCGTGACTCACTCTATCCTACAGAGCTCTGCGGATTCTAAGTACTGAAACGATGGCAGCTAAACAAGTCGCCGATGAACGGTATCTCCTGAGATGTTGTACAAAGTCAGTATTGTGCGCAGAAACACTAAAAAACTACTAAGAAGTGTGACTCAGTGTCACTACTTATTGCACGACTGGATTGAACTAGGTGAGTATGAACAAATTGTTGACCGTGCCAATCTATATCTAACCAGTATCAACAAAGGAGCATCACCATGGTTTGATGCTCTAAGTTACTATCAGAAAATCTAAGAATTTTGGTAGGCTAACATTGCAGGATCCAATTTCGAAAAATCGATATCGAACACTCGCTCTGCGGACTGATTAAACAGCCTAAAACCATCAAGCCGACTCCCAACAAACACACGCTGGACCCATCGTTGAGTTCGTTCGTATTCATCAAATACCGGAGTAAACTCCGATCGGCCATGTAGTGCTCGACCGTTATGTAGAGCCACCATTGTACCGGGAACAACCTTTAGACCTACTGCAACAGCAGTGACCGCCTCTTTCAATTCCGCAAGTGCCTCTTCAGCCTCCACATTCGCAGGGCGCATCATGTCACCATAGAAAGCAGCAACAATCTCCTCCCGTCCGAATGGCCCAATGACAACTGGTACCGGTCCAATTACGTTTGCATCAGCCTGATCGTTTCTTTGGCGAATAGGTAACGCCAAATAGAAACTAGAGGATCGCAGCGTTCTCATAGCTCTATCACTCACCAAACAGCAAGCTCTTGAGCTTATCGCCACCATTGTCTCTGGGCCACCGAACTTTTGTGCGCTCACTCCTGCCAACAATAACGCCTTCGGAGATAAATCGTATCCTGTAATCGCAAAGCGAAGTGCAGCATTTTCATAATGAAGCCCCAATTCCAGCTTCGAACCGTTTCCCGTAAGCTTCTCCATATCTTGGCGAGATGCAATGAGGTCGTTGACTAGCCGATGTCCCTCCTTCCGCACTCCATATGGCTCGCCGAAATATTGAGCGAACGCTAGAAGGCAATGTTCACTCAAGGAGCTGCCTTTAGCCTCACTAGCCTCAAATCCCGGTACTGGGGACCAATCAACCGCTTCGTAAGGCAAATTGTAGAAAACTGTAACACCTTCACCAGTGTCCCCGCTGGCTATGTCTTTCAACAATCGTTCGTCTCCAGAAGAGAAAAGGTCGTGACAGGTTTTGGATAAACGGGATAATCGTATGTTTACATCCCCGGATAAATATCCGTCATATGACAGAAGCTCACCTAAACCATCTCGAAGTGTATTACTGAGCTCAACGTACTCAACACCTTGAGTATCGATATCTCTCTTTAGTGCGGGAGCTCTTGATTGTTTAGTAACAAAAGTCGATCTAGTATGCATGACAGTACCTCGTTTCGTCTGAGTATGCTTGATTGAACGAGGCCAGTATCGAGTTATTGGGGTTAACCCAGTAGGTACAAAAAATCGCGAAAATCGTGACTACTGGAGGATCACGGCTTGGAAACTCCATATCTGAAATTTATTGTTGGACTGATTAGGATTAGCACGAACTATGACACTAATCAGAAGATTGCCCTGGAACTTGGCATCACAGAAGCGACTCTACGTGGCTATTGGAATCTGGACAAAGTTATGGTACCGAGTGTACCAGATCGAAACCTCAAGGCATTTCAAGAATTCTTTGGACGCATAATTAGTTTTGAAGTGACCGAAGAATTAACTAGACAATTACTGCAAGGGACACCCATAAACTTTCACAATGCCCTTTGTCCGATATCCGGAAAGTCTTGGCGTCGATTTATTTCTGATAGTCGCGCTTTGCAGCCACTTCAAGTAACAGTAGTGCCACTTCCCAAAAGCTTAAAATTTGGCGATATTGATCAGCCACCGCCTTTTAAGCCTGATGCGGTTGTGAAGATGTTCCAGCAGTTTTCATTGTCTGCGGCAATGAAATGGAACGGTGAATGTGTGTTGATAGCGGAATACAAAGGCGAGTGGCATTTGTTCGACCTGTTTGGCGACGGGAATAGGGTCTACGACGTCAGCCCTCCAACAATTCATCTTCCACCGTTAAAGGATGGTGAATTGGAATATCTATCTGAAAAAACCTTTTCTGGAGTCTACAGGTATTACATCATAGCCTGTCGCAATAAGTTATCATCAGTACTAAGAGAAAAACTTCACTGCGCTAATCCACCGTCGCAGGATGTTTTGGACTTTCTTGGGGCTCAATTTCTAGCAATAAAAGCGGGTGAATGTCAGGTGTTTGGAGCATCTATTTTAGTTGAAAGGTAATAGATTCAAGTGACGGCAACAATTAAAGGAATATATGGCTATGGACTAGATATCTCTACGTTAGATGAGGCTGTTCAGGAGTTATATCTTCTGGCTCAAGATATGTTTCAAGGGGCATTCAGTGCGGCTCGGATAAAACAAAATGGTGGAGAAACCCTATACCCACACATTCTTGAGTTTCCCCTCGATCCAGAGTTTAACGCAGCTTCAAAAGAATTGCCTAATGGCGGTTGCGCCATCGCTATTAACGCCTCCGTTCCCTATCTTATCTTCGCAGCGTGCTTTATATACTCAACCAGCATTGATGTACTGACGGGCCTTCCCAAGCTGACTAATAACAAATTACCCCGCTATGAAATTCAATATGAATTGATCAGGACCCTGAAAAGATTGCCAACAAGCGGTGAAGGTTATTCAGTACTCTTTGAGAAATTGATCGCTCACAAAGATTATCAAAGTGCCAACCTTAACTATTCAATTTTTTTATACGCAATATCTATTCGCTTTGTCTTAATGCACGAAATCATGCACGTAGTTTTGGGCCATACGTCGTACCTTCAAAACGAGCTGGGACTGAGAGAATACATAGAGTTCTCATCGTCTGACAGAATGTCGCACGACCCAGAATTTTTTCATTGCTTGGAGTTTTTAGCGGATCGCCATGCTATCCGTGGAATTGCAGAAAAAATGATATCTCGAGACCCAAGATATCAAGTTGGAGCGGAACAAGAGCTTATAAGAAACGCTACAGTCTCGAGAGATTCATATGTTCTGAGGGCAGTTATGACTGCACCAACATTACTCTTTCATTTATTTCCATATAAAGACGGGTTACTGGAGAAGCCAATAACTACACATCCAATACCCTATATTAGAGCTCAATGGATATGTATGGAACTGGGACATGAATTCCAATCATCAAATATGTTTGAAGCAGATATATTGACCCCAATGGCATACACAGTCGCAAATTTATCGAGCAATTTTCGCTGTCCCGGTAACTGGGCCAACGCTACACAAATGGATGCTGAATCGAGCAAGAACGGTAAACTACAAATTTCAGATATTGCTTATGAACGAATACTCCAGTTAAGCGGAAAATGGAGCTCACATATATACAAAGAATATGGACCAAAATTTCGATCCAATGAAGGAGAGTTGATTCCTTAAGTGTGAATAATAGCGAAAATGTACATTAAGAGAGTCGACGACTCTATATATCACCCTCGTATTACATCCTGTGGGACTCAATACTATGTCTGCAACGCTAACCAATGCCCTTACGTCTGAACATAGCTCCAATCGAGCGCAGATAGCGTTCACAGATTTTTTCCAACAAGCTGAATTATCCATTTTTAACTATTCATCAATGGACCACAATCTCCAAGCACTCTACGAAATACCACAAAGAACAAGTTATTTACTTTTGCGGGAGTTTTGTCTAAAAGTCAATCGTCCGGAGTTGATCGAGCTTTGCGTAGTTGACTACCTTGATGACCATGAGGTACAAGCCTATGCAGCCAGCGATAAAGGATTTCATCACATAGGTGTTGCCTATTCGTTACCTATTTTATTACAAGCACTTTTCCAGCAACTGCTTAAAAACACGAACCCTTTCAGTTCAAATGAACCGGAGGATGTTCCGGCGCAATTTTTTCCCGAAGCATTAAAACGAGCCACCAATATCCAAGAGCGCCATCAAGACATCGAGCAACTACTGATCAATACTATGCCAGAAACTAAGTGGCAAAAGCTGATGTCAACTAAACTGGCAGAGCTCGCGGTCCTTTTCTGCTTCGCGCACGAGATTTCCCACATCGTTTGGGGACATAGCGCTCTATCTTGCAAACGCGGGCTGCTGGGAGTAGCCGAGTTTGCCGGCCGTAAAGAAAGCGAAACTAAGTCCAAGAAGGTCAGCTACAGACTACATCAAGCCTGGGAATTACAAGCCGACAGGACCGCTATGGCTTTTCTTTTCTCCTATGTAAATAATAATGTCGCCTACAAGAAGCGCTTACTAGGTGCCCTGAAATGCCACTCTGGTGACAATCCGACTGAACAGTTAATGGCAAGAGTTACCTATGCAGTTAGCTTTGTCTTTTTCTTATTTGGGCAGCGCCAATCGTCGGTAAATTCTAGAACAACCCATCCTTCATCTCTTACTCGCCAAACCTATGTTATGGCACATATTGTCACTTTGCTATTGCATACGGACCCGACCAGCAACGAAGATCGGGTCACACAAGTAATACAGACAGCCGCATTACGAGCTGAAAAAGCCTGGAATCGCCTTGGATTTAATTTCGGTAGCTATAGTTCAGATATGGATGACTTGCCGACCGTAGTGCGCCACCTTTCACGGTATGATTCGTTATCAAAACACTTTCTTGGGCATTATCAGTGGGCTGACTTTATCCGATAATGTGATTGACGCGTTTATGTTCCAAAAGAACACAATGACGACACTAAGTATTCTTTATCATACGTAAATTAAGAGTAAACGCCAATCCAACCACGTCCTAGATTAATTGCACGTTCCAAGGTAATAATTTCTCAATATCTTCAACGCTTTGTGCATTAGGCAACCCTTTAAATATCAACGTTAAATAATCGTAAATATTTAAATGATTGGCTTTCGCCGTTTCAATGACACTGTACAGGTTAGCACTGGCCTTAGCGCCTGCCTGACTTTTGCTAAATAGCCAGTTCTTCCGTCCAATCGTGAAGGGGCGAATGGCTCGTTCAGCGGCGTTGTTGTCGATGGGGTAATGGCCGTCTTCAACATAACCGACCAAACGATCCCATTGGTTGTGTAAATAGATTAACGCCTTACCCAACGTAGATTCACGCATGACCGTGGCCAGACTTTTGTCTTTCCAGGCTTTGAGTTTTTCGATGATTGGAACCGCCTCTTGCTGGCGGATCCGATAACGTTCATCGGGTGGTTGGTCTTTGATTCGCTTTTCTATGGCATACAGCTTTTGAATAAAGCTAATCGCTTGATCGGCTTTTCCGGTTTTCTTCTGTAGCTTCTGTGCCTCAACAAATTTTCGTCGTGCATGGGCCATACAACCCAAGCGTTTTATTGAGTAGGTATCACAGGCTTTTTGATAGGCTTCGTAGCCATCAACCATCAGTGTTTTACTGGTGCTGTTGAGTAATTCTAACGGCAAAGTTTGTGATCGGTTGTCTCGATAATGATAAACACACGCAGGACGTGACCCAAAGGTGGCCATTAACCATAAATAACTTTTGCTTTGCGCCGGTTTACCAGGCTCGTCGAGGACTTGCAGCGTAGTTTGTTCACCCCCGTCCCTGGGGTTCACCGCTGCGCGGACAACTGAAGCGGATGACTTTGATCTGAGCTGGCACAATATCCAATTGTTCGTGATCGTCGCTGCCGATGACTTTGAGTTCTGTACCGTCTTTAGGACAGACTTTCTCCGTCTCAGAAATATCGTGAACAATCTCTTCGCGTGGATAGTGTTCGGGAATGCTAACGCGAGGGCGCGCCTTGCGTTCGTGGCTTTTTACGGTAGTAGTTTTAGAGTTTTCGGATTCTTCTTCGCTAACTAATTCTTCCGCTTCATTAAATAAACCTAATTGATCAGGTGATATTTTTCAGAAGAAGGCTTGTATCGTTGATTTAGAAGTTGTTTGATTTTTTCTTTGAGCGCGGCATTGACGGACTTTTCCTGAGCCAGTTGCTCACGTAAAAGATTGATTTCCTTTTGTAAATCCGCCGTATTTTCCATGGCGATATTATACTGAAAATCACACCACATCTCGATAAAAAATCGGTGCATGCGGATGTATTTTTGTCAGGTCAAACCCACGTAACAACCAACACCACTGCTCATGGGTGAGAGAAATAATGTCCGAGTTTTGTTGTTTCGGCCATTTAAACCGATCCTGCTCTAACCGCTTCTGCCACAGCGCAAAACCGGTGACATCCCAATACAACACCTTAATCTGACGATGAGTTTTATTGCAGAACACAAACAAACTGGGTTCGGTGATCGGAAACTGCAAAGCCTCAACGACAATCACCGACAAACCATTAATGGAATTACAGAAATCCACTGGCGCTCTGTGCAGGTAAATGGGAATATCATTACGTCACTCGATCATGCCAATGACCGAATCAATTGTGCCAAATAATCGGGCGTGATTGACGGTGCCAATTTTATTATGACCGAACCCACAGAGAGTTCTATTGGGGCATCCACTGTCGCAGACGAAGCAACGACTACGGGTGAAAATACCGCTTGGTCGTTAACTTTCTCAAGCTTTAATTTACTGCGTTTAAGACTGAAATATTTAGGGTTCAGGTTGTGTGATTTACAGAATGCGGTTTGTGTGAGCTGGCTGTTTTCAAATTCTTCAATGAGCGATTGCCATTGCTGACGAGAGCGTTGAGCCATGGGTAACCTCCAAGATTAATTGGTTTGAGAGGTTAGCTTCTTTATTGCGGGCTGTGTAAAGTGTGGTTGGTTTGGCGCTTACTCTGATCGAATCAGCTGCGCTGGATGTTCACGCCTATACCATCTTGGTTAATAACCGAAAGTACGGTGATAGCAGAGTCCGCTCGCCAGCGAAAGAGTCTTTCTTGCGGGATATTGCTCGTTTACGGGGTGGTGACAATGACTTTGTAGTAGCTGCCACGCTGGATATTTCCACACTCAGAGTTTTCCAGAGCCGAGCAAAACGCTGGCCAGAGGATGGCGACAAATTTAAGCCAGTGCCTGAAGGTTTCAGGTTGTTGGGCGACAGGAAAAAACTACCGCCGAAGTAATCACATATGGATTTTAGATGTCAAAAGTAAGATTAGGGCCCGATGGTGTACACATTTTTGATCGAGATTCAGGCAGTAATGTCCTGTTAGACGAGATTGTTCCACCAAGAGACCGTTGGACTTTTAGTCCAAGGCAAGTTTCGATCGCATTAACTAATGCTTGTGATCTCGAGTGTACCCACTGCTATGCCGCGAAAACGCCGGCAACGTTGAGCTTCGAATCTCTAAAACAGTGGATGCTTGAGCTGGATAGCGCAGGCTGTTTTGGAGTTGGTTTTGGTGGGGGAGAGCCAATGCTCTACCCAAAAATTCGAGAGCTTTGCCAGTTTGGAAGAGCCAATACTAATCTCGCGATAACAATGACGTCACATGGTCATAGGCTTAGTGCCTCGTTAGTAGATTCACTTAAATCATCGATTAATTTCCTCAGAATAAGTATGGACGGCGTTCACCGTAATTATGAAAATATAAGGGGTCGCCCTTTTCCTACATTGCTCGAAAAACTAAGACTGATCAAAGGGGAGATTCCTTTTGGAATTAACTATGTTGTCAATGAGATAACTGTTGATGATTTAACAAAGGCTGCGGAGATTGCAGAAGAGTTTCAAGCTAGAGAGTTCCTGCTTCTCCCGGAGGAGGCTCATGGTCGAGGGAGTGTGGTTGCGGAAAAAACACTCAATACACTTTCGAATTGGGTCGATTCTTATAGAGGCAGCTTGCAGCTATCGATAAGCTCTTTGCATTCTGAGCTAATAAGGCACGAACCTCCGTTACCAAACGAAGTAGAAGAAATTGCATTTGCGCACATTGATGCCAATGGCATCTTGAAGAGATGCTCTTTTGATTTTTCTGGGCAGTTAATAGATGACGAAGGTGTAATTAGTGCATTTAAAAAATTAGTCAATCGGAGGGGGCGGCATGAAAATTTGGAATAGCTATGGGGCTGAGCATTCTTTAAATCTAGTAATTATTGGGCTTTTTAAGGAAGAGCATGAAGCTGAGGAGTTTGAAACCCTTACTAACAAAGTAACAAGCTTTCTGCACGAAAACTCGGAGTTTGATGTAGAGGCCGATAGATTTGATAAAAAAACTCTCGCTTTTCTTGGTAAAGAAAACCTCTTTTCACTGAGTCCGCAGCAGCTAGGGCATCTACTATATGATGTCCATCTTACTCGTGATGGCAACGAGGTTCGAATTAGCTCAGATGACGATGTGAACGCATTTATCAGTCTACTGATTCATAAAGGGGCAAAAGTAGAAGTTTTTTCGGCTCATGAATACCCAGAAAACGAGAGAGATTAAGGTTTTGTCATATGCTTGATTGGAGCCGTTTTCAAGATTTGCCTGGTGCTGATACGGATAACTTTGAAAAACTATGTCGGGGAGTGGTTAGGCGAAATTTTGGCAGTTTAGGGTCGCTGCGTGAATTGAAGAATCAGCCTGGAGTAGAATTCTTTATAACTCTAAACGGCGACCACCCACGGATAGGAAAAAAAGGTGAGACCGTTGGTTGGCAGAATAAATGGTTCACTTACAAGGCAAATGGAGAGCTGACAAGTTCGGCGAAACAGCAAATTCTACATTCTTTAAATAAAACCAAGGAACACGTATCTCAAGTTAACCATTGGTTTTTGTGGACTCACAAAACCCTAGCCAAATGTGATCAAGATTGGTTTAGTGAGCTCCAACAAAGCTATGACTTTATTTTGCATCTTTGGAATCAAGATGACTTGGATGATTTATTATCCGGTCCCGCGTTGGATTTGCGGAACTCATATTTTGGTGAGTTAGCACTGACTGGTGAAATGTTATCTGACCAGCATGAGCGATCAATAGCGCCTATAAGAAGCCGCTGGCTTCACGAAGTTCATCAAAGAATGGACGCTGAGCTCCAAATAAGAAAAGTGTTGGGAGAAAATGAAGCTTGGGGCTCGTTTAGAAGCATTGCTAAGAATCTAGAGGAGGCCTCTGATGAAATCAAGTCTAGTCTTGATAATCAAATGTACGAGCGTTGGCGAGATGAGTTAAGAATATTTCATGAATGTTGCGCTAACTTGATCCTGAGCTGCAAGATATTTGATAACGATATTTGTGGCGATGATATTCAAGATGTAATGTCCATGATTGACGAAGCTAGTTCAAGCTCAAGGTTGGGCGTTCACAAAACCTTAATTCAACTTCGTTCAAGCAATCTACCATTATCTTTGACGTTAACTAATGCCTTGGCTTACATAAAAGACGTAAAAGATTTGTTTAAATCTGCTATTGAGTTGCTTTCACAGCAGTTGATCGCCGTTGTGGCAGATGCCGGAGGCGGGAAAACTCAATTAAGTGTTGAACTAACCGCGCCAACTCCAAATAGACCAGCTGGAATTTTTATTCTAGGACGAAGCCTTAGAAAGGGTATGACGCTCGATGACATCGCAAATAACTTTGTTTTTTACCAGAAGCAGGTTAATAATTTTGAAGCATTAGTGTCAGCAGTAAACTCGGTTGGAGAAAGGGTAAATAGACGGATTCCAGTTGTTATTGACGGGCTAAACGAAGCGCAAGATCCTAGGGAGTGGAAGGATTTGTTGGAGTCTGCGCTTCCCGTTATTAAAAAATACCCAAATGTGGTAATGGTGTGTACATTAAGGACATCAGAAAAAACCTCTAAGCGGAATTATGGTGGAGCTGTCAGAAAAAAGGGGAATAATGATAGAGAAAGTAATGCGCATCAGTCTTTACCTGAGTCGACTTACGAAATTCTGTCCCAAGGTTATGGTGAGGGTTTAACATTTAAAGCGATAAGTGACTATTTCAAGCTTTATAAAATTAAGGCAGATCCAGTCAGCGCGCCATTGAGGTTTTTTTCTCACCCGTTGAATCTCAAGATATTTTGTGAGGTTACGAATCGAAAAGCACAAAGTGAAGTTAGAGTTTCGCATTTTCCTTCATCTATCTATAGCCTCTTCAGAGAGCAGATGAATCATACAGCAAGCTCAATCGCCAGCTTTACAAACCTTTCTCAAAAATATCAGTTTGAAGATGTCAAAAAAGCAATCTACTTTCTGGGTCAGTGTGGTTGGCAGCAAAATTCTAGATCCATATCAGAAGAAGAGTTTAGGAATAGATTTAATCACCAAGTGAACGACTGGGATTCGGATATCGTTAATCTTTTGGCGCAAGAAGGAATTGTTTTCAGAGATGAAGGTCAAGAAAAATATACTTATGAATTAACGCCTGTCTATGATCGATTGGGCGGGTTTATTATTGCTGAGTATCTTTTAGATAAAAACTCAGGAATACAATTAGATAAGTGGATCTCTGAATCAGAGATTATTGATAAATTATTTGGAGATGTGTCAAACCAACATCCTCTCTCTCAGGATATTCTTCACGCGCTAGTTGTATTGATACCGAAAACACTATTTCAACAACAACTATGGAAAGCTCTTCCCGAAGATTATCAACCCATTGCCTTAGCACTTACACCTTTAATTGATTCTGGTGATATCTGTTCTGAAACATTGGATAGTTACAAGTCCCTAATAACCGATAATGGACTATCAATAAAAGATATTGAACAGTTATTGGCTTTGAGGTATGCGTTAGAACACCCACTAAATGCAGAGTTTTTCAATGAAATATTGCTGGACTTATCTGTCGATGAAAGAGACCTTTCTTGGACTGAATATATTCGAAATCATAATGAGGAAATTGTTAGTGCAATTAACGAGCATTTAAAAAGTATAAAGTCTGGGGCCAAATTTAACCCCGAAACCATACGCCTAAGGATGATTTTTTTATCTTGGCATCTGACATCGACAGTGATCGACTTGAGAAATCGTGTTACGGAATTGTTGTACTACTTAGGTCTACAGGAGCCTAGTGCATTATTCTCGTTAACTATCGAGTTGTTAGGTGTAAATGATCCTTATGTTTCGGAGCGGCTGTTGGCTTCTGGTTATGCGCTTTCGACAGTTCTTATCAATTCATGTGACCACAAGGAAGCGGTCCTTGACTACGCGAGAAGTCTGTTGCAGCAAATATTTGCTAACGGTGCTTCTCACGCAACGACACATTTATTAGCAAGAGAATATGCTAGTTGCACTATAAAACTAGTTGCGTTCCGTCACTTAGATAGCATTCAAGACCTAGATCTGAATGTCGTCTGCCACCCCTTTCCGGAGATACCAAGACGAAAGTGGGGATGTGTTGACGTTAGTAAGGAGGAATACTCCCGTTATAATTCTCCTTTAGGAATGGATTTTGAGAATTACACAATCGGGCATCTTATTAAAGACCGCGGAAACTATGATTATTCTCATCAAGGATATAATACTGCAAGGGGAAATATTCTATGGAGAATAAATGATCTTGGGTGGTCTTATGAAAAATTTGAAAAAACTGAAGGGCTAATCGAATCTCAGCGGTATAGATACTCGCGCACTAATCGATCGCCAGTTGAACGGTATGGGAAAAAATATTCGTGGATTGCGTATTATGAGCTAGCTGGACAGCTCAGCGATGAAAGTAAGTTGGAATACTACGACGAAGAGCGATTCGCTACTGATATAGATCCATTTTTTCCTGAAGTTGTCGAAAAACAGGAAGTTCATACCAATGAATTTCTCTTGGATGAATCTGTGGCGACAAAAGAATGGATTTTGGATGCCGCTCTTCCGGATTTGGCTGGAATTCTAGAAGTTCATCAAGATGGAAGCGATTGGATTCTTTTGCATGGGTATGTTTCTGAGCAGTCTAAAAAGTTAGACCGAAATTTCTATTGCGCTATAGATACAGCGTTTATTTCAAATCAACTTTTTGGCCAGCTTCAAGAGTACGTTGCTGACAAGAAAAATGTAGTTTGGCCACATAGATATAGTAGCTCTTGGGTTTACTCCGGTGAGTTATATTGTGATGTGTTGAATGAGTTCGACGGAGAAGCTGAGCTTCGAGTTCAGTTAGGCACTGAAATCAAAACGTATGAACAAGCTGAGGTAGTTCTTAATGATGAAATATTTATAAAAGGTGGCTTTTTTGAGCGCGAAGTTCCAATTGAGAGCAACTTGAACATCCTTTCAGCGGTCTTTAACTATTACTGGAAAAACTCCGGTAGTTCGACGGATAGTGTTAACCGACAGGCGCTGACACCCCGTGTCGTAAAAGAACTAGAGCTTGGATTCAATCCTTCACAATTTGTCTATCTTGATAAAAATGGTGAAAAAGCGGTACTAAATATCAACTTGCAAGGTGATACACACAGTAATTACCGTGACCTCATATATCTTAGAAAGGACTTGCTCGAAGAATTGGGTAAAAAGTTGGATGTGAAGCTTATTAAACATGTAGCTGGTGAAAAAAGGTACGCTAGGACCGAAAGCATCTCAGGAAAGGATTCGTATCGCCAATTTGAGATAATCAGTTTCTGATTCAAGCCAATCAAAGGCTGGTTATTATTTGATCGCCGCGCCGTGCGAAGCGTTTCAGGGTATATTTTTATAAACTTATGGTAAAAATAGACTTATAAACTTGTGGTTAAATTAAGCTCTGACGTGCCAAAAAAGGCGGCATGTTTATCATTGCTGTCCCACAGTTTGTAGTCATAAAACCATCCTCATTTGAGGATGGTTTTTTTGCTTGTCTGGCAGCGGAGGGTTTAGTAGTTGTGCCAACGGTTTTCTTTCAAATAAACTCACCTGCAATACCCTCATAATCCTCTGAACCGTCCAACCTGCTTTGGCACAAAATCGCGTAAAGGACACCAGCAAATAGGCGATCATTGCGATCCATAGCTGCGTCAATATTGCATTCTTCGATCGACCAACAAAATGCTTAATTTTCAGGTTTTGTTTTATTGTTTTGAAAAAGATTTCTACTCGCCAACGATCCTTATAAATGGCCGCCATTGTCGCAGCTGAAAGAACAATATTGTTCGTCAGAAATTGATAAAAACGCCCACTTTCGGGATCTCTATAACCCACTCGACGGAGCCTAGGCGCACCGCGTTTTTTCGCATGCGCACTGGTGAGTTCAATTAATTGATCACTGGTAACCCCTTTGTTTGGCAGCACAACCTCGCGCCGCTCTATCACTCGATATACCGTCTTCGCTCGCAGACGCGTTACAAACGAAACCCCTTGGTTCGTAAGACTTCCGAGTAAACGCCAATCCAACCACGCCCTAGATTAATTGCACTTTCCAAGATAACAATTTCTCAATATCTTCAACGCTTTGTGCATTAGGCAACTCTTTAAATATCAACGTTAAATAATCGTAAATATTTAAATGATTGGTATCGCCTCTTGCTGGCGGATGCGATAACGCTCATCGGGTGGTTGGTCTTTGATTCGCTTTTCTATGGCATACAGCTTTGAATAAAGCTAATCGCTTGATCGGCTTTTCCGGTTTTTTTCTGTAGCTTCTGTGCCTCAACAAATTTTCGTCGTGCATGGGCCATACAACCCAAGCGTTTTATTGAGTAGGTATCACAGGCTTTTTGATAGGCTTCGTAGCCATCAACCATCAGTGTTTTGCTGGTGCTGTTGAGTAATTCTAACGGCACAGTTTGTGATCGGTTGTCTCGATAATGATAAACACACGCAGGTCGTGAGCCAAAGGTGGCCATTAACCATAAATAACTTTTGCTTTGCGCCGGTTTACCAGGCTCGTCGAGGACTTGCAGTATAGTTTGTTCACCCCGTCCCTGGGGTTCACCGCTGCACGGACAACTGAAGTTGTCCAAATTGGCTCTCGGCCAATTTGTCATCCATATAAATAAGTGATTGCTGCTGGATATGCTCTGTGAGTAAGTTAATTAGTGGCTGTACTAACTCGCCACACTTTACCATGACCGCCATGGATGGCGGAAATGCAGGTTTTGCAGGGGTAATAAACCTGTCCAATTGGCGAGATTAGTTCGATCTAGCGCGACGCCAATACGCTTAAACATGTCGCTTTGGCGATACAACGGTAAGGCATCAGCGTATTATTTTGTGTAGCAACAAACGCTAACAAACCGGGGCTGGCGATGCTTTTTTCGATGGGCTGTTTGGGCTTGGTTGCAGTTACCATGTGTTGATTGCAACAAGGACAAGCGTACTTTAATCGAACATGACGGATGACTTTGATCTGAGCTGGAACAACATCCAATTGTTCGTGATCGTCGCTGCCGATGACTTTGAGTTCTGTACCGTCTTTAGGGCAGACTTTCTCCGTCTCAGAAATATCGTGAACAATCTCTTCGCGTGGATAGTGTTCGGGAATGCTAACGCGAGGGCGCGTCTTGCGTTCGTGGCTTTTTACGGTAGTAGTTTTAGAGTTTTCGGATTCTTCTTCGCTAACTAATTCTTCCGCTTCATTAAATAAACCCAATTGGTCAGATGATATTTTTTCAGAAGAAGGTTTGAATTGTCGGCTGAGAAGTAACTGAATTTTTTCTTTTAGACTAGCGACAACAGCTTTTTCCTGCACTAATTGCTCACGTAAAAAATTGATTTCTTTTTGTAAATCCGCCGTATTTTCCATGGCGATATTGTACTAAAAATCACACCACATCTCGATAAAAAATCGGTGTATGCGGATGTATTTTTGTCAGGTCAAACCCACGTAACAACCAACACCACTGCTCATGGGTGAGAGAAATAATGTCCGAATTTTGTTGTTTCGGCCATTTAAACCGATCCTGCTCTAACCGCTTCTGCCACAGCGCAAAACCGGTGACATCCCAATACAACACCTTAATCTGACGACGAGTTTTATTGCAGAACACAAACAGACTCGGTTCGGTGATTGTTAACTGCAAAGCCTCAACGACAATCACCGACAAACCATTAATGGATTTACGGAAATCCACTGGCGCTCTGTGCAGGTAAATGGGAATATCATTACGTCACTCGATCATGCCAACTACCGAATCAATTGTGCCAAATAATCGGGCGTGATTGAGGGTGCCAATTTTATTATGACCGAACCTACAGAGAGTTCTATTGGGACATCCACTGTCGCAGACGGAGCAACGACTACGGGTGAAAATACCGGTTGGTCGTTAACTTTCTCAAGCTTTAATTTACTGCGTTTAAGACTGAAATATTTGGGATTCAGATTATGTGATTTACAGAATGCGGTTTGTGTGAGCTGGCTGTTTTCAAATTCCTCAATGAGCGATTGCCATTGCTGACGAGAGTGTTGGGCCATGGGTAACCTCCAAGATTAATTGGTTTGAGAGGTTAGCTTCTTTATTGCGGGCTGTGTAGAGTGTGGTTGGTTTGGCGCTTACGTTATAGCATTTGTGATGTGGATTGAGGTTATGGTTATAAAAAGGCTTTAATGACGGGGAGCCTGCCTTATATTTACGCTTCGTTCAGAGTTGTATATATGGATGCCAATATTACCTTCAGGTAATGAGCGGTTATTCCCAGGACGCGACGTGTTCCATCTGGGCTTTAAGTGACAATCATGGTTGAATGATACACTGCATGGGTAGGGCTCTAACTGAGCTGGTTAAATGATGCGATGAATTTTTATTTGGAGGCTAGCGCTATAATTGCTGGGGAAAAATTAACTAAGAGGGTTGCTTGAATGGGTTGCCAGCCATTGATTGCAGGAGTACAAAATTCAATATAAACCTAGTGATGATGCGAAATACCTTTGGGGACAATTAAATAATTGTTCTGGTAAGGAGCCAGAGGTTGTTTTTGCTAATTGTGTTGGTTTTGATTCTTATGGGAAAAACCGAAAAGTGTGTATGTAAGGTATGCCGGACAATTTAACTGAACTAGTTTACCATAAAGTGTCCGAAACGGACAAACTATGCTGGAAAGAACAGTGGGCCTGCTCGGACTTGAACCGAGGACCTAACGATTATGAGTTTCTCGTTCCGGCATTCTACCACGTTCTACCTGCTTCTATGTAAGCATACGAACCCTTATAAATCAGCTATTTGCGACCATTTTTAATACTATGCGCTATTGCGTAGTTCAATGGAGCTTGCTTACACTACTGCTTACATGGCCTTTCAGGCGCATGAAATAGGAGCGGCCGGCGACTGCGCCAACAGTCCCGACCGCGTGACCGACGTTCCATAAGCAGGAGTAACGCCGATATGAATATTGTAACCACAAGCCTTGTCCGATGGCACAGCAATCGGGAGGGGCAGCAATGAAGCTCACCAATACCAAAGTCAAAAGCCTTCCCATTCCCACAGACAAAGATCAGGTCTTCCACTGGGACAGTGAGACTCGTGGCTTCGGGCTGCGCATTACATCGAAGGGAGTTAAAAGCTGGATTGTTCAGGGGCGCGTGAATGCCAAGACTCGGCGCTTCACCCTTGGGCCTTTTGAGCTGTTATCTGCCGACGATGCGCGTAAACGTGCGCAAGCCAAGCTCCTCGAAATGTATGACGGGAAAGACCCGCAGGTTGAGAAGAAAAAGCAGAAGGCTCAAAGCGAGACTCTACGCGAGGTGATGGAAGATTACATTCAGCACAAGCGCACCAAGAACGGCCCACTGCGCCCCAGTAGTAAGGACGATATTCGGCGATGCGTTGAAGGCACGTTTTCCGACTGGGCAGACAAACCTGTGGTCACAATCAGTCGCGATGCCTGTATCAAGAAATTCCGCGAGCTATCCAAGACCGCTCCTATCCAGACGAATCAGTCATTCCGCAACCTGCGGGCGCTGCTGAACTGGGCGCGTGAGAAGAACGCCACCGCTGATGGCACCTACCCAATTCTGCCCGTCAATCCAGTGTCGCAGATGTTTAAGAAAGGTGGGCTGGTGCAGTGGAATCCTGAGAAGGCACGCGCCAGCCGTATTCCCAAGGATAAAATCGGCGCGGTGTGGGCGATGCTTGAAGACCATGCCGACCCTGAGAATCATATAACCACAACTTGCATCAGTGCTGACCTGATCGCCTTTATGCTGCTGACAGGCTGTCGAGTTTCGGAAGCGTGCAAACTGACTTGGAAGCACGTCAAGCTCGATGACAAAGTGCCTACGTTCCACCTTGAGATAACAAAGAACCACAATCCTGTGACGCTACCCATCAGCACGGCGCTGCACGCTGTACTGACTCGCCGCCATGAAGGGCGCTTCAAAGGGAATGATTATGTGTTTCCCGCTATGCGTGGCAAGAAAGGTTATCTGAGTGACCCGCGAGCATTATTCAAAACTGTATCCGATGTGGCGGGCGTACATCTTCACCCTCACGCCCTGCGCAGAACCTTCGAGGATGTTGCGCAGCTTGTTGGCGTTGATTCGGATAAGCGCAGGCAGTTACTCAATCACCTTGCCAATGATGTGCATGGGCAGAACTACGCCAACAACCCCGACCCAGCAGTGCTAATGCCCGCCATGCAAAAAATCGGTGACTGGATAACGAAGCATGGAGGCATAGCGCGTGATGCTGCGAAGGGCGATAACGTGGTTGCACTTCAGGTGTAGATTGAAAACATCACATGTAGTGTTCTCGCTACATGTGAATTCTATGTTGTTGATTTTATTGCGTAATCTTAAAGAAAGTGCTTGCAAGCCTGTAGAAGAACCGCTAGCTTAAAAGCACTTAATCTTCGCTACAGTAATAGCACATGGGTGCGGCGAATAACTGATTGTCCTGAGAGGGAGAATCGTTAGCCGCGCCCATTTTCATTTTATGGGTCTGCGGCAAATTTGCAGGACAGACTCATGGCCAGAATAGATACCAAACAAGCAGCTAAATTCCTTTTCGGCGACGACGGAAAACCCGGGACGTTAGAGCAATGGCGTTACCGGAAAGTTGGCCCCCGCTATATCAAGCTGGGCAAGCTAGTCAGATACGAAGAATCTGACTTACAAGAATGGCTTGATCAGCAAACCCGCACTGGCACTAGCCATCAAAACCTACAGACGTACTGAACCAATAATGTCTACGACTATGTTCAGTCCGTTCTTTTCCGAAGCGTGCCAACCCTTTGCCGTCATTCCTGGCGCGTCGAGTAACTGCACCTGTAAGCCACAAATGAAAAAGGGCTACTGGAAAGCATTGCTCGCACAATGCTGTGGCGTGTTCCAGCAGCCCTTTACTCGACAGGAGTGATAAGTATGACGAGTGATAAAACTATAGGGCAGCTACCAGACTCAATGCTAGATAATAGCGCCGCGCACAACGGCACACAGGCCAAGATCGAGTGCAGCCCGACTCTTACTGAGGGTGAGCTGCCAATGCGCTGGCCTGTGGGCGATGCTGGGGCAATAGCGCAAGCCATTTACAAGGCCAGCTATTTACCACAGCAAGAGGTGGCGATTGTTGCGACTCTAGCGCTGCTGTCTGGTATTGCTGGGCGAGCGTATCGAACACCATCTGGCGCAACGCTCAGTCAATATTATTTGCTGGTTGCACAAACTGGATCAGGCAAGGACGCCATTCATAAATTAATTCCCCAAGTGTTAAGAGAGGTTGGCATTCCTCAAGCCAATCGCTTTGCCGTTGCAGAGCGCTTTGTAAGCGCACCGGCACTTCATAAAAGAATTTTAGACTGTCCCGGTTTTTTGGCTTTGCATCCCGAGTTTGGAAAACGACTCTCGATAATTGCATCTCCACGCTCCCAAGGCAGTCATGACCAGCAATTTGGTGACAAGCTAACCGAGGCATTCGAGAAGGAATACATGGAAGGTATTACTAGGGCGAAAGCCGAAGACTGTGTTGCTGGGGTCGAGTGGCCTGCGCTGTCTTTTTTGGGAGAAACAACACCGCAGACATTTTATCGAGCGCTGACCATTGAAATGATGGAAGACGGATTTTATTCGCGGTTTTTAACTGTTCAAGTCACATCAGAGCGCCCAATTTCAAATCGTAATGCTCGTCTTGATCTGTGGGGCGATGCTTGGGACGCACTGCATCCTCTCATTGCTAAATCAATTGACATCAACGACACGCACCCGCTAAGACCAATCAAGGTTGGCTATGTCGATTTTGTGCCTGAAAATATGATGGATGAATTTGAAGAAGAATGCAGGCAGAGAATTAACTACTCAAACAGCCGTGATGACGTTTTTGGCGCTGCTGTATGGAACAGGGCGCATCTAAAAGCGTTAAAAATATCTTCACTTCTTGCAGTTGCAGAAAACTGTGATGAGCCAGCTATTAGTCGGCAACATGCGGCATGGGCGATTGATCTAGTTCGTCGGGACGCTCAGACGTTTATGGAAAAAGTCGAGTCTGGAGATGTTGGCGACGGTGACGATGTTAGGCAGAAAAAAGTAATGGAAATTTGCCTCAAGGTTATACAGGGGAAAATCAGAGACAAAAACCCAAAGCTATTTGCTGATCGAGTAATAACGCGCCGTGTCTTGCAGAGCAATACGTCACGACTTGCCCCATTCAAAAACCACCCATTGAAAGCATCCAAAGCGCTTGAGGAAACAATAAAGGCGCTGATTAATTCTGGCGCGTTGATGGCCGTAGACAAGCATAAGGCAGTCGAAGCATGGGGAGAGCATGGCTTGTGTTATCGCGTTCTGGATATTGATGACCACAGTTAGCGGTAGCAGGTTGCACTACCGCTGTAGTAAACGAATCGCGGCAAACCCCTTGAAAACATTGGGGCGTAGTAACTGTAGTAGGGGTAGTAGGTAGTGCGTTTCCCATAATCCTAAACGCCAAATATTAGATATTGGGATATACGGTGTACTACACATACTACAGTTACTACCTTTTAACTTAATCCCCTGTTTTTATTCCGTTTTCTCTGTAGTAGGTCATCGGCTTTGTATGTACTGCCGCTGCTACCGTCGCAATGTGGTCAGCTTCGTGTGCAGAACCAATAACCCGTAGTTGTATGGGCGGATTTTGTTTTTCACTGATACATGATTGTTTTTAAAAAATAATTTTGTAGGTGTTTTTTGTTTCGTCGTAGCTTAGTAAGCGTTAAGTAACAACTCGCACCCAAAGGAGCACAAAATGCCTACGACAAAGATTAAACGCGCAGTAAGTCCGACACTCCATCCCGCCAATATTACTGGCATCCCAGGCTATGAAGAACACAAGGGATATGTCTCCACCTCAGTGACCGCGATGGATTCTGCCTATCAAGCTATTGAACACGTTATTGAAGCGCGGAATAAATTGTCACGCGACGAAAGCCGCACACCGAAAGCGCAAGTGTTGATGGCGGCACAAATGGCTGACAAGTATTTAGAGAAGCTTCAAAAAGAATTTGCATCATGCTGGGATAAGTTGACCGCTGGAATAAATCACACTGAAAACGAATTGACCAAGCCGCTAGAAGACTACGCCGGAAGCGGAAGCATCAACTCTGAAATACGCGCCCATTTCAAAAACATGAAACCGGGTGAGCGTGTGCAGTTTCTTTTTGAGGCAATGGAGCGCGGAGACGAGCGCACTTTGAAAAGTGTTCTTGGTGCGCCGAGCTACCTCAGCGGAATGAGCGAGGCAGAGGCGAAGCACCTGACTCGTAATTACCACACTAAGAATAATCCGCAGTTAGCCCAGCGATTGGAAGTTATGAAAAAGACCCGCGAAAAACTGGAGCAAGCCAAGCCGATTATTTTGGCGGAGATGGAAAAGGCAGTTGGTGCAACTCGCTTCGAGCTGGAGAAATTAAAAGCGGCCAGCAGTGAAGCAGAAGCAGCGCTCATTCTGAAAGAGTTCACCTGTGCCGAATAATGATCGCGTCCTGATGTAATCAAAGGTTTCAATTATGACTACAGCAAACACAGAACCGGATTGGAAACAGAACTGGAAGCCTGATCCAGATGCACCTACTACCGGCAATCCCGGCTGGCGCAAAGGCATGAAAAGTCCAAACCCTTCTGGTCGTCCAAAAGGTATTGTTGATAAGCGCCAAAAGGTGACGCAGGCGATGCTTAACGACGCTCACGAAATTGCAAGTGTGGTTGTGGCCAAAGCCAAGGAAGGCGACTTGCACGCTGCATCACTGATCTTGTCGCGTGTGCTGCCAACGCTGTCAGCGCAATCTGAAAAGGTGCAATTCGACCTCGACACATCAGCACCGCTTGCCACACAGGTTGAGCAAGTGCTGTCGGCAATGGCTGACGGTGAGCTGTCCACGGAAAATGCCGAGCGCATTATCAAGGCGATTGGGGCGTTAGGTGCAGTCCGTCAAATGGATGAACTGGAGCAGCGCCTTGCTGCATTGGAGGGGCGATGAACATTACACCCAAACCCATCCCAGCGCAAAAGCTGCCGCCTCCGTCTGGCACTGACCCTGTGTATCTGCAATCGCTGATTGATAAGGCGGTTGAGCAGTTGCTTCTTGCTCAGGGCGTCGATGGCGAGTTGCCGTACTGGGATTATATCGACAAGTGCAAATTCCGTTTGGCGGCGGTGCTTGCATGAGTACGACATTCGAGTCTGAGTACGTGTGGGACGGGTACGATGAATTTGAGTCTATCAAGCCCGCTCCACATTACCGGATGACAAAGTCGTTCAGTAAAGCGTGGTCGGCGATTCAAAGCACAAACGGACTGACCACAGTAATAAGACTCGAAAGCGGAGAGCTGCATACCGTTGAAGGTCGAGCAGAAATAATCGGGGTTTATGACCCGTCAATTTCAATGAAACAATTTCGGAGTGATACAGATGAAACTTGATAAAGAAATGGCTGGGCAATTGTACATCCCTACCGCAGGCATGGAGTCATTCGACGTTGTGAATCACCGAGAGGTGTTGCTCACGACTGGCTTGTATGAAGTGTTAAGAAAAACCCTATTTTTTCGCGATAAAGGACAGCTTCACTGGTCTGATGATCCGTCAGAGTTGACTGAGCTTGTATATCTCGTTCAGCGTGAAGATGGTGTGGTCAAAGTAGTCAGAGCGGGGCTGATGGGCGTTAATGCTTACGAGATACTGAAAGAGCATCTTGACCCTGAAATTCAAGCAGAAGTGATCGAGTGCAGAATCAGTTATGCACTGTGGGTTAAGTGCCGCGATTCTGAAACTGGAGTGCTCGCCTTTTACGCCTTTCATCATCCCGATTGGGAAGTGCGCAAAGGCTTAGCCATCGGACTATTGGAGCGTGAAAATGCGCACACGAATACCTGCCAGCACACTGAAACGACTTGAGGCGCTGGAGCAGAAGCAGGGCAAGAATCGACCTGTGATGATGCTCCCTCGCTTGGTGTATGACGTGGATGAGTGGGAGGCGATAGCTGCACCCATGCAATTCCGCTTGAAGGAGAATGTCGTTGAGGATACGGCTGTCGATTACAGCGATCTTCCGAAATTAGAATTGGTGTCGAGCCGATAACCCGCCTAGGGTCGTGCCATAGGAGTGAGTCGCACGTTAATCCAACCTCTCCAGTCAGGGCGGCTTGACCCTTGGTATCACTCAGCCGTGACCTGTCCCTAAACGCCTAGCTCACGCTGGGCGTTTTTGTTTTGGCTGTGCGGCGATAGCGGGCGGCACAGGCGACGATCGGCACGTGACCACCACTAGGGCAAGGGTGAGCGCTGTATAGCCGAAATAGGGAAAGTCCAAACCAATAAGTATGAATCAGTGGTTCTAGCGGGATAGGCGGTTGTTTTTATTTGGATTACTTGCTCCGAAAGGTATCGGCGCAAGCAATATGTAAGCGGTTAAGTGTCTATCCCATGATTGGCATTTTCGTTCGCGTGAGAGTATTAATACTCTCGTACCTTTCCTATGTTTTTCGTATGACATATCATGACCCTCATAAATAAGGGGTCATCTATGCAGCTACAAATTATTGATTTTCTTGGGGCAAGTGAAGCAATAGCCAGCACTTATGCACAGCAGTGGGTTGAGTTGGAGAATGTACTTTCAAATATGCCCTTGCATTTAAAGGCATCTGATCAAAGAGGTAAGCAAGGCGCGCCTATTTTTGACCCCGTTGGTACGAATGAATATATCGCGTCTGCTTTGCCCCCATTGGGGTGGATGAAAAACATTCCCATTCCTGAGGATTTCAAATTTCTAGGCACGGACATAGATTTTGGCAAAGGCGGGGTTGTTACTGAAATTCAGTTTTCTAATTATCCCTTTCTGCTAAATAACACTGTCCGCTCTCAGTTATTTTTTAATGCAGGGACTGTATTCCACCAAAATTCAACTGGATTGTTAGTAATTGTCACAAAGGGAGGGATGTTTCCTTCCTCAAATAGTACCTTGTACTTTGAGCAAGCGGTAAATCAACTTACGGCGCTTGCAAATAACAAGGTATTTACGGTTCCTATCAGGCTTGTAGGTTTACTCGAAAATATGGGTAGACACTCTGTGGTATGGACGGAGTATTCAGCAGCCAGATATTCACGTACTGTTGCTGATCGTTCAAATCGCCATGTCACCATTACCCCCGGACGAGCTGGGAAGTGTAATATTTCCTTAGATCCATGAATCTCCAGAGGTGCAGGTGCTTATTCATCAAACAGAGGCAAGGGCTTGGGCGGAACAAGCTCTTTAAGTGGCTTTGTTGATTTGCCATTCAGGTCTTTTGCTTCGGGTATTTCTCTACCTGCTATCTTCGCTTCAAACGCATCTGCTTCATATTGGAGCCTCTCTTCTAGCTGTTGAGCGTGATATTCTTCCGGGTATATCTTCGCTTTGCTACCATCTGAGGCAACTTTGCCAATTTGAACATCAAAACGGAACTTCTCAATAGGCTCACCTGTGCGTTCAACGTAAGCGCGAAGAGTTTTTAAATTGGGGAAGTAACCGTTACCGTCTGGCAGTCCGCTCAAGCGTCGCATTGCAACGGAGTGATAATTCTCGTCAAGCTCTGCGCCTAAGAATTGTCTTCCGTGGTCCTTGGCCACAACTGCGGTGGTTCCTGTGCCCATATACGGATCTAGAACTACACCGCCTTTTGGAGTGGTTGCAAGAACTATTCTGGCGATGAGTCCTTCTGGGAATTGAGCAGGATGAATGGTTTGCTCTTCATGGTTATGTTTGACGTTTTGGAAAACCCAAACATCACCAGGGTTTTTGCCTTCAGGGTTGCAAGAAAGCTCACCCTTCTTTTCGCCTCGGTGGGATTTTTTGTTTTGCCATTTCTGAGGAACGCGAATTGCATCGAGATCGAAGTAAAACTCTGCTCCTTTTGAGAACCATAGAATTGTTTCATGGCGCCCGGAGAACTTGTTTTTTGCATGCAGCCCATGTTGTCGCACCCAGACAATGCGATTCCGAGGAAGCATTCCTAGGTCTTCTAAAATGGGGAAAAATTTTATGTCCAAAGGGACCAGGGTGCTTTTGTGAGAGAAAGAGCCCACTTGCCAGAATATTGAGCCGGATGGCTTTAGCACACGATGACACTCTTTGAGGACCTCTCGTTGGTCGTCAAGGTAGTGTTCGAGTTCGCGCTTTGCCTCGTAAGCCTTCCCGATATTGTATGGTGGAGAGGAAACCACGAGATCGACGGACTCGTCATCAAGAGAGCGGAGTAACTCGAGACAGTCTCCATTGAAAATAGTATCAAGTTTGGTGATAGGCTTCTTTGGGTGCTTCTTATTACTCATCAATATCTATACCGTGTAGCTGTTGGATGTGAGTGCTACTTTCACGCTAACAAAAATTCTACGATATTATTTTGTGTTTCAAAAACGAAAGCCCCGACGTGCGGGGCTTTGAAAATTTGGTGGGCCCAGCTGGACTTGAACCAGCGACCTGCCGATTATGAGTCGGATGCTCTAACCAACTGAGCTATAGGCCCGTATTTCTTTTTACTGCTTACTTATCTATTACTTTCGTTTTTCAGCTAAGTTGCTTACTTGCGGTAAGCGGTTGTTACTAAACCGTTTTTACTACTTCCTGCCCCGTTAGCCCATTCTATTATGAGTCGTGTGCTCTAACCAGCTGAGCTACAGGCCCATTTAAACCTTCTTGGTTTTTGCGAGTTGTTGGTTAGGCCAACAATGCAAAAAATTTTGAAGTGACAGCCGAGGCTGTTTTGAAATGCGGGCGCCATTATAGGGCGCCCAAAGCTTGGTTTCCAGCTTTTTTAATACGATGTTGTTTATTCGTCCAAAAAGCTGCGAAGGTGGTCTGAACGTGATGGATGACGTAGCTTGCGCAGGGCTTTTGCTTCGATTTGTCGAATACGCTCACGGGTTACGTCAAACTGTTTGCCCACTTCTTCTAGGGTGTGGTCGGTGTTCATGTCGATACCAAAACGCATGCGCAGTACTTTGGCTTCGCGGGCGGTTAGGCCTGCAAGTACTTCGCGGGTGGCTTCGGTTAGGCCTTGGCCGGTGGCGGTATCAACCGGTGAATGCACTGTGGTGTCTTCAATAAAGTCGCCCAAGTGCGAATCTTCGTCATCACCAATGGGCGTCTCCATGGAGATTGGCTCTTTGGCAATTTTTAGCACTTTGCGAATTTTATCTTCAGGCATGTCCATACGTTCGCCAAGTTCTTCTGGCGTTGGTTCTCGACCCATTTCTTGCAGCATTTGCCGTGAAATACGGTTTAGCTTGTTAATGGTTTCGATCATGTGCACCGGAATACGAATGGTACGTGCTTGGTCGGCAATGGAGCGCGTTATTGCCTGACGAATCCACCATGTGGCGTAGGTTGAGAACTTGTAACCACGACGGTATTCGAACTTATCCACCGCTTTCATCAAGCCGATGTTGCCTTCTTGAATAAGATCTAAGAATTGCAAACCACGGTTGGTGTATTTTTTCGCGATAGAAATTACCAAACGCAAGTTGGCTTCAACCATTTCTTTTTTGGCGCGACGTGCACGTGCTTCGCCAATCGACATGCGACGGTTGATTTCTTTAATGGCACTTAGGTCGAGGCCGGTTTCTTCTTCTATTTGTAGCAATTTGCGCTGGGCGCGCATGATATCGACTTGCACAGCGCGTAGGTTTTCTGAGTAGGCGCGACCTTTACCAATAATGCTTGGTATCCAGGTTTCGTCTTGCTCGTTGCCTGGGAATTCTTTGATGAAGTCTTTACGTGGCATTTTGGCCTTGCGCACACACAACGTCATGATGTTGCGTTCTTCTTGGCGAACACGCTCTAGAACACTGCGAACATAGTTATATTGTGGCTCGAACTGACGAGGCGCAAGTTTGAAGAATTTGAAGATTTCACCCAATGCTTCGAGTTCGGCTTCAACTTCTTTGCTTTCACGGCCATGAGCTGCCAAAGCAGCGTCAGCTTTAATCAATTGCTCGCGCAGTAACGAGAAGCGTTGTTTAGCTTCTTCGGGATCTACGCCGCCTTGGGTTTCGTCGTCGTCATCCGTTGAAGGAGATTCTTCTTCATCATCGTCGCTGTCTACGTCCGCCGTTGTTGTTGTGGTTTCGGCTTCTTCGTCGTCATCGACGTTACTCGGAACGATTTCAGCGGCAGGAACGTCTTCGGCGGGATCTAACCAGCCAGAGACAACATCGACCAAACGACGCTCTTCTTTTTCTACTAGATCGTATTCTTCAACGACTTTTTGTACTGCACCGGGCCAAAACGCCAAGGCATGCATTAACTCACGCACACCTTCTTCAATACGTTTGGCGATAGCGATTTCGCCTTCACGAGTGAGCAGCTCTACGGTGCCCATTTCGCGCATGTACATACGTACTGGGTCGGTGGTGCGACCAGCTTCAGTTTCTACGGCCGCAAGTGCAGCGGCAGCTTCAGCAGCAGCGATTTCGTCGGTAGAGGAGTCGTTTTCAGACATGATCAACTGATCGGCATCGGGTGCTGTTTCAAACACCTGAATACCCATGTCGTTAATCATTTGGATAATTTCTTCGACCTGATCTGGATCGGAGATATCGTCTGGCAAGTGATCACTTACTTCTGCGTAGGTCAGGAAACCTTGCTCTCGTCCGCGCGTGATCAGTTCTTTAATTCGGGACTGTTGCTGGGCGTTATCGGTCATTATTAACCTTATTTAAAACCAGTAGAAACGAAGAGCGTTAAACGCTCAATTATAGCTTGAATATTGAGATTTAATCTAAGAAATCAACTGTTCAAGCCGCTTGCAGGTGTTTGCTTACATCAAAACAAAACGGTTATTGCTCTAGCAACCTCCTACGCTGATTGTTCGATGTGTTAGTTATGTGTGTTTCTATACCGCTGTGCACAAGCTAGTGCTTGGTTGTTCCGAGATTTTGCTCTCGTAGTTTTTCTGCTTGCGCAGATTGTAAAAGTTGCTTTTTTAAATTTAATATTTCAATGCTGAGCTGCTTTTGCTCTTCTAACGTCAACGCTTGCTGATAAAGCCTATCTTCAAGATGACGAATTTTGCGCTGCCCTAACCAATTTTGTAACTGAAATGCACAGGAGCGAAATTCTTCGCTTGGGTTGTATTCAATACGTCCCTGTGACCCTGCTAACAGATCTGTCGCTGAAAGCTCGGCCAGCAGTTTAGAGCGTGATTCACCAAAACGTGCCTGCCAAGCAATGCAAATCTTTTGCGCATTATCAAGCTGGGGGCGCTCTCTTAATAAACCTATAAGCTCTGCAATTTGCGCCAACTCGGTTTGGTTATCGAGCGTTAATAAATTCGTCAGTTCTACTTGTCTTGCAAGTTCTGGGTGCTGAACCAACAATGCCAATAAACGACGCACCGGCTGTAGCGCAAACTTGCTAGCACTGCCTGAACTATGTCCGCCCTGCTCATCATCTTTACGCTTGTCATACGATGATGTTTTACCGGGCTTCGGTTTTTTAGGCTCATATTGCGTATACTGGCTCGACTCATAATCTGCCGGGCTGTATTCTGGCGTGTCAGGCCAATTATCCATTCGCTGGTTTTCAGCATTTGCGTGTGCTGACCCAACTCGCGGGTCTTGTGGCAAACGCGAATCACTGGTTAAATCCGGCGTATCTTCCGCAAGCTTTGGTATCGACAGCAGCGCCAGTTCATCGAGGTTTTCTCGACTCAGCCCCGTGTGTTGAGCCAACTGGTTTTGCATCAACTCTCGATAAACGCCTTCGGGCAACAAGCTCAATAGCGGAGCCATTTTTTTACTAAGACTCGCTTTACCCTCTAAAGAGTTTAGATTAAGTCCAACTCCGGCAACTTCGTAGAGGTATTCTTCTAATGCGACGGATTGCGCGACCATGTTCTCAAAGGCTTGCGCACCCACTTTTCTGACTAATGTGTCAGGGTCTTCACCTTCGGGCAGAAATAAAAATCTTACGCTTCGACCATCTTCCATAGCTGGAAGGGAATTCTCAAGCGCCCTCTTGGCTGCATTCCTACCGGCTTTATCGCCATCAAAACAGAACACCACTTCTTGGGTGTATTTAAAAGCCAGCTTTAAATGTTCCTCGCCACAGGCAGTGCCAAGTGTTGCAACTGCGTAGCGAATGCCAAATTGTGCCAGTGCTACAACGTCCATATACCCTTCTACCACCAATAATTTGGGGATGTCGGTATAGGCTTGACGAACATTGGCAAGACCGTACAACTCTTTACCCTTGTGAAAAACAGTGGTTTCTGGCGAGTTGAGATATTTCGGCTGTTTTTTGCCGGGGTCACTCTGCCCGGCATCTAATACTCGACCACCAAAACCAATCACGCGCTTTCGCACATCGATAATTGGAAACATAATGCGGTCGCGAAAACGGTCGTATCGACGCTGGTTTTCTGGATTTTCGACGACTAACCCAGCATCAAGCGCCAGTTTTATTACTTCTTTTTCGCTGAGTCTCGCATTGGCGTCACACAGGTGCTTGATGAGTAGATCCCAACCCGGTGGCGCCAAACCTAATTGAAACTCTTGTACAACTTGAGTACTTAAGCCGCGCTTTTTAAGATACTTAGCGGCGTGTATTCTGCTTTCATGCTGGCGCAACTGTGTTTGAAAAAACAGATTCGCTTGCTCGAGTACTTGGTATATTAATTTTCTTTGCTTATCGGCGGCTTCTGCCTTTGCTGAACGCTCTTGCTTGGGAACCGTCAGGCCGACCAGTTTTGCTAAGTTTTCAACCGCCTCAGGAAAGTTAAGGCCGTCGTAGTTCATGACAAAACCAATGGCATTGCCACTGGCACCACAACCAAAACAGTGATAAAACTGCTTGTCTGAGCTAACCGTAAAAGACGGCGTTTTTTCTTGATGAAACGGGCAACACGCTTGGTAGTTTTTACCCGCTCGCTTGAGCTTTACCCGGCTATCAACAACATCAATGATGTCGACTCGACCGAGCAAGTCATCAATAAACGCCTGCGAAATTCGCTCTGACAAGAGTGTTTGATCTCACGCATTGAGATTGAACTACAAAAACTTAGCCAGCTATTAACCTAACTTGGCTTTCACCAACTTACTGACCAACCCCATATCGGCGCGACCTTGAACTTGTGGCTTAACTATAGCCATAACCTTGCCCATGTCTTGTGCAGCTTGGGCGCCAGATTCTTCGATAGCTTTAGCAACAATGGCTTCAATTTCAGATTCATCTAAGGCAGCAGGTAAGAACTCACCAATAACAACAAGTTCTTTTTGCTCTTGCTCGGCTAGTTCATCACGACCGGCGTCTTGAAATTGAGTAATAGAGTCGCGACGCTGTTTACACATTTTATCGAGAATGACAAGAATGCGAGCATCGTCGAGTTCAATGCGCTCATCAACTTCAACACGTTTGAATTCTGCTTGGATTAAACGCAAGGTATTTAGACGCTCTTTCTCTTTGGCACGCATAGCGTCTTTAACAGCGTCTTTTATTTGGGTGTAGAGTTCTGATGGCATGTACGGACTCCTTCGATAAACCGCTGCTGGCGTATTTTGGGTTTCACGCGGGCTCTGAGGGATGTTTGGCCAAGGGCTCCACCGTTAAAATTCAATAATTGTTGAATTCATCGGGATAACCACATCTAGACGCCTGAACTTTGAAAGACAACAAAGCCTATTCGCACAGGTGAACGAATAGGCTCTGAAATATTCTTGTCTTTAAGCCTTGATCTAGCCGTATTGGCTAGGGCTCAGCACAGATTAGTAAAGACGTTGGAACTTACGGCTTTCGCGCTGCACTTTTTTCGCGTGACGCTTAACAGCAGCTGCTGCTTGACGTTTACGAACAGTAGTTGGTTTTTCATAGTGCTCACGACGACGAACTTCGGCAAGGATGCCCGCTTTTTCACATGAACGCTTGAAACGACGAAGTGCAACGTCAAATGGCTCGTTTTCTTTAAGCTTTACTGATGGCATAGAATCTTATTACCTGTTTGATCAATGACAGCTGTGCATCTTATCGATTTCTGCGTGGAAATCTTCGCGCTGCAACAGCCAATACTTACTAAATTAAGGGGCGCAGATTCTAAACCTTTGTTCGCCGTCGATCAATATAAAACCAAGAAAAACTCTGCAACCCATTAAAAAGTTTCAATTAACTCTTATAAATCATTGGGTTAATAAACATTGTTTTGTGAGTTCTGAAGATATTCTAGGGATTGAACTCGGTATATGATTTTTAAACAGCTCAACGAGAGGTTTAGCCTGAACATGGCAAGTTTTGTACGGAAAAGTGCCGATTACGGCGCTTAATGCTATGATGCCGCGCTTTCAGAGTACGTGAAGTCTGTATTCAAATCAGCCTAGCGTACATGTTTTACCTTAATACTTCTGTAAGCGGCTGGATACTGTTGACCATGCGAGTACTCGGAATTGAAACTTCCTGCGATGAAACCGGCGTTGCCATTTACGATTCAAATCTCGGACTGCTAGGGCATAGGTTATATAGCCAAGTTAAAGTACATGCCGAGTATGGCGGTGTGGTGCCAGAACTGGCATCACGCGACCATGTTCGTAAGCTACTGCCACTAGTCAACGAAGTACTTACCGCTACAAATTCGGCGACCACCGATATCGACGCCATTGCCTTTACCAACGGCCCGGGCCTGATTGGTGCTTTGATGGTCGGCGCCTGTTTTGCTCGCTCACTGGCTTATGCTTGGAATATTCCCGCTGTCGGTGTTCATCACATGGAAGGCCATTTATTGGCGCCCATGCTGGAAGATAATCCGCCGTCATTTCCTTTTGTTGCCTTATTAGTTTCGGGTGGACACACTCAATTGGTGGATGTTCGCAGCATTGGCGAATACCAGCTTTTGGGCGAATCACTCGATGACGCAGCCGGTGAAGCGTTTGATAAAGCCGCCAAAATGTTGGACTTGGACTATCCCGGTGGTCCGGCGATTGCCAAACTGGCGGAGCTGGGTAATCCAGATCGATTTAAGTTTCCAAGACCCATGGTTGATCGACCGGGCTTGGAATTTAGCTTCAGCGGATTAAAAACTTACACGCTCAATACTGTAGCCGAACACAAGCAAGAAAATGGTCTGCCAGACGACCAAACCTGCGCCGATATCGCCTTTGCCTTCCAAGAAGCAGTGGTACAAACCATCGCAATTAAATGCAAGCGCGCACTCGAACAGACGGGTTATACAACATTGGTTATGGCCGGCGGCGTTTCGGCAAACAAGCGATTACGGGAGCTGCTAACGCATAATCTTGCCAAGATCGGCGCTTCGGTTTTTTACGCGCGCAACGAGTTTTGTACCGACAACGGCGCCATGATCGCCTACGCGGGCTGCCAGCGACTGCTTAACAATCAGCAGGAGCCTCTCGGCGTAACGGTTCGGCCGCGCTGGGACATGACCACCCTAGCGCCCTTGTAAATTCTGTTCGTCAACGAGTTGCTGGTTTACTTCACGAAAAATTCGGACCGATTGCGAAGCTCGTCTGGCCAAATATTTATTGAAAACTCTGCAGAATCTGGAGTTTTCTGCGACGCTGGGATATGCCATCAACTTCAATAACGATAAATTATTGAAATTATGAAAAAATTAGCAACTCCAATTTCTGTTCTGCGATTAAATTCCAGCTCAGCATTCAGAGCATGCTGATATTTGCTTTATTCTGCACAGAGAATTGCCGTGATTAGCACCGTTTTTATAGAAGGCTTAAAAGTAGAAACCGTAATTGGCGTGTACGAATGGGAAAAATCCATTCTACAAACTCTGGTTTTAGATATTGAAATGGCATTTGATTTTTCGAAAGCCATCACCAGCGATAAATTAGAACATACTCTCAATTACGCAGCCGTGGCAGACTATTGCCAAGATTTTGCAAAGATACATCGCTTTGAATTGATAGAAGCGTTTTCTGGAAATTTGGCGCAAGAGCTACGTGATAAATTCTCGTTGCCTTGGATAAAAATGACCGTGCGTAAACCAACGGCGGTTGCAAACAGCCTTGCGGTGGGATTAACTTTAGAGTTTGGCGAAAGACCTATAGGAAACTCTAATTAACCTAGAGTTTCTCGCAACACAAGGAAGTGTCGTCAATTTCGAGAACGGTAAGCAATTGAAATTGTGAAAAAATTGAAAATCGCATTGTCAATTTCTGTCCTCTAATTAAATCATGGATGAGTTAATTAGAGGTTCCTATTGTGATCTCATTACAAGAGCTTTTACCTAACTCATTGTGAATTCACAGAAACTCTAGATTAGTCAGAAATTTCTCTAAAACCGCTAAATTGAACGTTCGAAATTTTCCTACAAATTTAACTCACTGTTTAAGAGTCAGTTATCTGAAAAATTTTACGTATTTTGATAGATAGGTTATTTGGTTGATGCAAACAAAATACGATGTATTCCTAGGTTTAGGCAGCAATATTCTGCCAGAAAAAAACCTCCCTTTTGCGCTTCAAGAATTGTCTAGCTTGTTTGGCACGTTAACGCTTTCTAATACCTACGAAAGTGCTGCGGTCGGCTTCGACGGCCCAAATTTTTGGAACTTGGTGGTTCAAACAGAAACAGCCATGGATTTAGAGAGTCTACGCTTAACCTTGCGCGACATCGAATACAAACTTGGCCGCGATCTTAAAGCAGAGAAATATTCTAACCGAACTGTCGATATTGATATTTTACTGTACGGAAATCTTACCGGCATTATTTGTAACCTTGTACTTCCTAGAGAAGAAATTACCTATAACGCCTTCGTGCTTCGTCCTCTTTCAGAACTTCACCCAGAAGGTGTTCATGCGGGTTCACAGTTAAGTTACAGAACCCTTTGGCAAAATTTTGAGGGCGACCGAGAACTCAAATTGGTAAAAAACGGTAACGACATTTTAAACGTAGACTCGAACACAGAAAATTTTGGTTTAATTGCTTGACCAATTTTCGGTTCGCGGTCAGAATCCGTGCGGTTACTATTTTTACTCGCTTGTACGCAAACAATTGTTATTATCATGACTGTATTTTTTTATCTAACTGCTATTTTCTGGCATCGCCCCGTTCCCAAAGGAATGCAGCGGCTCTTTGCGTTTGTGGATAAAAAATTGTAATCCATAAAAAGTAAGATTTTTCAAAAGGCCGCACGTTTAACACTGCGGCCTTTTTTTATTTTTGAATTTCGAGAATTAAATTGTGAAAGTTATTCTATGTTACATATTGGTTGTTCTGATTTGGTCGACAACACCACTTGCCATACATATTAGCAGTGGTGATGTTGGGTTTATGCTGGCCGTGACATTGCGCATGACGTTTGGCGCGGCGTTAGTTTGGCTGGTATTACTCTATGTTAAAAAAACTTTCACATTAAACCGACAAACCATCATTACTTTCTGTGCAGCATCTTTTGGTGTATTTCCCAATATGCCTCTGGTTTATTGGGCCGCGGAAAAAATTCCAACCGGTGTGGTTTCATTATTATTTTCTACCTCGCCTTTTATTGTTGGCCTGTTCTCTAAAATTATATTGTCTGAATCCATTGGGCTAGAAAGACTGCTCGGAATGATCATTGCTTTTTTGGGTATGGCGCTTGTTTTTAGTGATCAAATACAAATTGGCCCAGATGCGCTGTTAGGAATTCTAGCGATGATTGCATCAACCAGTATTTTTTCGATAAGCGCGGTGATGATGAAAAAACTCGGAACAAATACAGATCCATTACAACAGTCTTGCGGCAGCATGCTATTTGCCTTGCCGGGCCTATGGATTACTTGGTTAATGATCGACGGCAGTGTTCCTACGCACGTTGAATGGGTTTCTATTTCCGCTCTTGCGTATCTGGTGGTAATAGGATCTTTGATTGGCTTTAGTGCTTATTATTATTTATTAAAAAATCTATCGGCTAATACAGTATCCCTAACTGCAATGATATCGCCAATATTTGCCATGATTTTAGGAACAGCGTTTAACGATGAGCAATTTAATCCACTATTATTAATTGGCGCCGCCGTTTTACTCATAGGATTAGGTGTTTATTTAGGATTATTTCGCAAGTTATTGCAAAGAACACCTGCATTGCAAAAAGCTGAATAACCGGCTCAGCGGTCTCTGATTATTTGTTGGGTGATTTTATCGGAGATTCTAAATTAAAAATAAAATCTTCTATAAACGCTTATATTGCTACACAAAAGGTTCGGTATTGGCACTTTTTAGAATGGGTAAGGTCACCGTAAAGGTTGTACCCTTACCTACTTCGCTGGAGACAGAGATATTGCCATTATGAGAATGGACAATTCCATAGGAAACGGACAATCCCAAACCTGTACCTTTGCCAACATCTTTGGTGGTAAAAAACGGGTCGAATATTTTCGCCATATGTTTTTCTTCAATGCCAACACCCGAATCCGTTATAGAAATACAAATGGTATCGGAATCAATTTTTTTGGTGACTATTTCTATTTCGCCAAAATCTTCAATAGCATGCAGGGCGTTAACCAACAAATTAACAATAACTTGGTTAATTTGCGGTGCAATACATTCAACCTTGGGTAGTTCTTGAAATTTTTTATTAATTCGCGCTTTTTGTTTTATTTGATTAGCAACAATATTTAATGCAGATTCGATACATTCGTTAATATCTGTTTCTTGCCAGACTTTTTTCTCGGGATGGGAAAAGGTTTTTAAATCTTCGGCTATTTGTTTGACCTTCTTTAAACCATCTAACGATTCATTCAATAAATCGGCGGCGTCACTCAATAAAAATTGAATATCGGGTTTATTACCTGCACCGTCAATATTTACGTTGCCATTAATATCGTTAGCATCTAAAGCTACCGTTTGTTTGTATTTTTCAACAAAACTGCCTATGTCTGAACAATATATTTGTAAGGTTTGTAGGTTGGAATAGACGTATGCAACAGGGTTATTAATTTCGTGTGCAACGCCTGCGGCCAATTGCCCCAAGGACGCCATCTTCTCTGCTTGCATCAGTTGGGAATGCGTATCTCGCAAGCGTTGATTGGCTTGCGTTAACTCTTGAGTGCGTCTGGCAACTAATTCCTCGAGGTATTGAGATCGACTTCTAAGCGCTAACTGAGTATTAACTCGCGCGAGCAGCTCTTCTTTACTGTAAGGTGTTTTTAGATAGTCGTCCGCGCCAAGGCGAAATGCATCGGCAACCGTTTCTGGTGAGTGGTCGGCGGAAACGACCAAAACTCTTGGTTTGTAATTACCGGGAAGCTTGTGTATCTCGCGCAACACATCCATGCCAGAAACATTTGGCATGTTCATGTCCAACAATAACAAATCGAAGTGTTCTGCTTTAACGGCGTTGAGACATTGATCGCCGTCCTGCGCGTGCTCTAAATAAGGATACTCTGATGAAAGTATTTTATTTAGCAGTGTCAAATTTACCGGATTATCGTCCGTTATCAGTATTTTTGCAGTCGCAGAAGATAGCAGGTTCATTAGCTTTTGGAATTTCCGTTAGTTTCCAAATATCAGAATTATTGACCTTCTAAGTATACACAAATCGACGTAAATTATTGCTATTTAAAATCGAAATGATCCAAACGACAGGCAAAAAAAACCCCTCACTACCTGGGAGGGGAAAGGGTCTTAGGGTGTTCTGCTAAAAAGTTGACATTGGAACTTTAATAGTTGATCAACTTTTTAAAATTCGACAGTACTGTTTGTCCTAAAAAGGCGCACAGGAAAGAAAATGGGGCATCAAAAATTCAAACAATTGAAACAGGAAGCTAGGATGCCCCTCAACTTGAATAGAAGTATACAGAACATGTCTAACCTGTCAAATATGACTCATGTAAAATATAGTTATACATTCCTGTCATTTATGATCGAAAAGTCACTTAAGTCAGGTTTAAATTTGCAGTAAAGTATCCTTTTGGTTCTTACCCTTAAAATGAATACGAGAACCCAAATGTGTGAGACAGAGAAGGCCATAACAGAATGACAGAACTCCGAGTGCTAACCACCGGCGAAGCCGCGAAATACTGCGGGGTAAACTTTCGAACAATCATTCGGTGGATTGAGCGCGGACGGCTGAAAGCCTATAAGTTACCGGGTCGTGGAGACCATAGAATCAAGCAAGAGGACTTTGTTGAGTTTTTGCGAGAGAACGAACTGCCGGTACCAGAAGAGCTAGAAACGGGTGCTCTGGAAGCTTGTACAACACCTAAAGTACTTGTAGTCGACGACAACCCAGAAATGGCTAAGGCCATTGAACGCGTGTTTAGAATGCAGGGCTATGAAGTTACCACCGCGCTGGATGGATTTGTTGCCGGATCACTTGTATCGACCATCAAACCCGATCTTATAACCCTAGATTTAAGAATGCCGGGAATTGACGGATTTGAAGTGCTGAAATATTTACGCACCAATGAACAATTTAAAAAAATGAAAGTGTTAGTAATTTCTGCTGAATCCACAGAAAACCTAATAAAAACTCTCGATCTAGGCGCCGATGATTTTTTACAAAAGCCTTTTGAAAATATCACCCTGATAGAAAAAGCTCATCAATTAATTGCTGTATAAAAATCGTAAGCATTAGAAAAACACATAAAAAAAGCGGCTTATTTCAGCCGCTTTTTTTATCGCCCAACATAAGTGATTACTTACTTATTATTGTCGTTTTTCGGGCATTGAAAACTTTCGCATAAAATACCATTATCGGTAGAGTGCAGATGTACATCAAACCCCCAGATACGATGAATATGCTTTAACACTTCGTCGGTGCTTTCACTGAGAGGTACGCGATTATGTCGATTATGTTCTAGGGTAATTGAGCGGTCACCGCGAACATTGACTTTAGTTACCTGAATATTCGGTTCACGATTACCTAAATTATATTGTCCCGCTAACGATTCACGAATTTTTTGATAACCATCTCGATCATGAATAGCACCAACGATAATATCGTCTTCAAGATTATCGTCAATAATGGTGAATAGTTTTAAATCTCGCATCACCTTGGGTGATAAATATTGCAGAATAAAACTCTCATCTTTGAAATTACGCATGGCAAAATGCAAGGTTTCAACCCAATTAGAGCCAGCAATATCGGGGAACCATTCTCGATCTTCTTCGGTTGGATTTTCACAAATTCGGCGAAGATCAGAAAATATATTAAATCCTAACGTATAGGGATTAATTCCAGAATAATACCGGCTGTTGTATGGTGGTTGATAAACAACGCTGGAATGTGACTGCAAAAACTCCAGCATAAAGCCATCACTTAGCTTGCCGCGATCGTAGAGAGTATTTAATAAGGTGTAATGCCAAAAAGTCGCCCAACCTTCGTTCATTACTTGGGTTTGGCGCTGTGGATAAAAGTATTGTGCAATTTTGCGAACAATTCTAAGAATTTCTCGCTGCCAAGACTCTAACAGAGGCGCGTTTTTTTCAAAAAAATACAGCAAATTTTCTTGAGGCTCTGCTGGAAATTTAAATGCATCCAACGCTTGGGGATTGTGCTCACCTTTTGGAATGGTTCGCCACAAATCATTCACTTGGCGCTGTAAATATTCTTCACGCTCCTTTTGACGGAACTCTTCTTCTGCCGTCGAAATTGGGTAAGGTCGTTGATAACGATCTACACCGTAATTCATTAAGGCATGACAAGAATCTAGCAATTGTTCTACGGCATCAATACCATGTCGCTCTTCGCATTTGGCAATATAATTTTTTGCGAAGACCAAGTAATCAATAATCGATTCGGCATCGGTCCAAGCTCTAAATAAATAATTACCTTTAAAAAAAGAATTATGTCCATAACAGGCATGCGCAATAACAAGCGCTTGCATAGTCATGGTATTTTCTTCCATTAAATACGCAATACACGGACTTGAATTAATCACAATTTCATAGGCAAGACCCATGTGCCCACGATTGTAGGAGCGCTCGGTATTTAAAAATTGCTTACCGTAAGACCAATGATTGTAACCAATGGGCATACCTACCGAAGAGTAGGCATCCATCATTTGTTCAGAATTAATAATCTCGATTTGGTTTGGATAGGTATCTAAGCCAAACTCTTTAGCAATTTTGGCAATCTCCCGATCATATTCTTCGATCAGTTCGAATGTCCATTCTGAACTTGTAGAAATAGGCTGTTGTGCACTCATGCGGTTTTCTTCTGAAATAATTCGCGGAAAACTGGGTATATATCGCCGAGATCAACAATTTGCTCCATGGCAAAGCGATCTGGAAATGCCCCAGCAACAGTTTCATACTCTTCCCAAAGTGCTTGATGCTGTCTTGGGGTAATTTCTATGTACGAGTAATATTGAAGCTTTGGCAAAATCTCATCAATTAACAACTTCGAACACGTTGTCGAGTCGTCATTCCAGTTGTCACCATCAGAAGCTTGCGCAGCGTAAATATTCCATTCAGAAGGTGAATATTTAGTCTCTAAAATTTCTTTCATTAAATACAGTGCACTGGAAACGATAGTGCCGCCGGTTTCGCGAGAGTAAAAAAACTCTTCTTCTTCGACTTCTTTAGCGCTGGTGTGATGTCGAATAAATACAACTTCGGTTTTTTCGTAATTTTTTTGCAAAAATAAATACAACAAAATAAAAAATCGTTTCGCCATGTCTTTGGTTGCCTGACTCATTGAGCCAGATACATCCATAATGCAAAACATAACAGCCTTACTGGTAGGAACCGGATATTTAACCTGTAAATTGTATTTAATATCGAAGTCGTCTAACCAAGGCACTCGTTGAATTCGCGCACGTAAATCCGCGATTTCGGCCAATAAACTTTCAATTCTATTGTGGTCGCGTAATACCGGATCGGCAGCTTCTAGCTCAGCTAATTCGCTTTCGAGTATTTTAAGTCGCTTACGTTTACCACCAGCAAGCGCAATACGTCTTGCATTTGCAGAGCGAAGTGAGCGAACAACGTTGATTTGCCCCGGTGAGCCTTGATTGGAAACACCGGCTCGGCGGGTTTTGAATTCTTCGTTACCCGATAATTGACGTTTTACAAGATTTGGCAGCTCTAAATCCTCGAACATAAAGTCGAGAAATTCTTCTTGCGTGATCTGAAAGACAAAGTCGTCGATCCCTTCCCCTTGGTCACTGGCGTTACCTTCGCCAGAACCTGAGCCACTACCACCACCCGGTGGACGTTGAATATGATCACCTTGAACAAATTGATCATTACCCGGCAAAACTCGTTCTTGGTATCCGCCTTGGCCATGATGAAAAATAGGTTCGGAAATATCTCGGGTAGGAATACTGATCTGTTCACCGTTTTGCATATCGGTGATAGAACGACGAGAGACGGCCTCGGAGACCGCCTTTTTGATGTGTTTTCGGTATCGGCGCAAAAAGCGCTGCCGATTTACTGTAGATTTATTTTTCGCGTTGAGTCGTCTATCTATGATGTAACTCATCAAAACTCCTAACAGTTCATTCGGCAGAGCGTACTACATTATTGTGATTTTCTTACCCGTAGGTACCATTCAGAAAGAAGGCGAACTTGTTTTTCGGTATAGCCTCTTTCCACCATACGTTTCACAAAATCTTGGTGTTTTTTCTTATCGTCGTTAGACGCTTTTGCATTAAATGAAATGACTGGTAATAAATCTTCGGTATTTGAGAACATTTTCTTCTCAATAACCGTTCTTAATTTCTCGTAACTGTTCCATGCCGGATTGCGACCGTTATTATTGGCACGCGCACGTAGAACGAAATTAACCACTTCGTTACGAAAATCTTTAGGGTTGCTAATTCCCGCTGGTTTTTCAATTTTCTCAAGTTCTTCATTTAAAGAACTACGATCCAATATTTCGCCTGTCTCGGGATCTCGATATTCTTGATCTTGAATCCAAAAATCGGCATAGGTTACGTAGCGATCGAAAATATTCTGTCCATATTCAGCATAGGATTCGAGATACGCGGTTTGAATTTCTTTACCAATAAACTCGACGTATTTTGGCGCTAGGAACTCTTTGATAAATCCTAAATAACGATCTTGTACTTCTTGCTGATATTGCTCTTGCTCAATTTGTTGCTCAAGCACATACAGCAAGTGCACAGGGTTTGCGGCTACTTCGGTGGCATCAAAGTTAAATACTTTCGATAAAATTTTGAAAGCAAATCGAGTAGACAAACCAGACATGCCCTCATCAACGCCGGCGTTGTCTTTGTATTCTTGTAACGATTTTGCTTTTGGATCTGTGTCTTTTAAATTTTCGCCGTTATACACACGCATTTTTGAAAATACGTTAGAGTTCTCCGGCATTTTTATTCGTGAAAGAACACTGAATTGCGCCAACATGCTTAAGGTATCGGGAGCACAAGGAGCGGCAGACAACGAAGAGTTTTCGAGTAGTTTTTCGTAAATTTTTATTTCTTCAGAAACACGCAAACAATATGGCACTTTAACGATATACACACGATCGATAAACGCTTCATTATTTTTGTTGGTTTTAAAACTTTGCCACTCGCTTTCGTTAGAGTGAGCAAGAATAACGCCATCAAATGGAATCGCACCCAAGCCTTCGGTACTGTTGAAGTTGCCTTCTTGAGTTGCTGTTAACAGTGGATGCAACACCTTAATGGGTGCTTTAAACATTTCCACGAATTCCATGATGCCTTGGTTGGCGCGACACAAACCACCTGAGAAACTGTAGGCATCGGGATCATTTTGTGGGAAGTCTTCCAGTTTACGAATATCAACCTTACCCACCAATGAGGAAATATCTTGGTTGTTTTCGTCACCGGGTTCAGTTTTAGAAACAGCGACTTGATCGAGAATAGACGGATAAACTTTTACAACACGAAATTTGCTGATATCGCCGTTATATTCATGTAACCGTTTAACTGCCCAAGGTGACATGATGGTTTTGATATAACGAGAAGCAATTCCATAGTCTTCTCTTAGAATTTCACCGTCTTCATCGGGATCAAATAAACCGAGAGGAGATTCAAATACGGGAGAATCTTTAATGCAATAAATGGGCTGGCGTTCGATTAAAGATTTTAATTTTTCAGCAAGTGAAGACTTACCACCGCCAACGGGGCCAAGCAAATAGAGAATTTGTTTCTTTTCTTCCAAGCCTTGTGCGGCATGTTTAAAGAAGGAAACAATCTGCTCGATCGCTTCTTCCATTCCGTAAAAATCTTCAAACGCTTTATAACGTTTAATGACTTTATTGGAAAAAATACGACTTAAGCGGGGGTCTAGAGAGGTATCAACAAGTTCAGGCTCGCCGATAGCAACAAGCATCCGTTCAGCAGCACTTGCGTAAACACTTGGATCGGATTTACAAAGATCAAGGTACTCTTGAATCGAGAGTTCTTCCTGCTGAGTCGCGGTATACCTTTGCTGGTAATGATTGAAAATACTCATCGAGTGCATCCTCTTGCGTGTAATTAAGCGCGGCGGGCAACAGGCCTAATGGCCGGAGGGATTCAACGTTATTTGATATCTACGTGCCTAAAACTAAGCATAGCTAAAAAATTATCTATAGCTAATCATAGACGCTGAAAATCTACAGACATTACAAACGTTGTCGCCGTGGCTTTGGCTAATATCTCTTCGCGGTGATCTCCTCACACATAATCCGTTTTACTGAGACAATTTCAGTCATAAATCGATTCCGGCTTTTATCAATTTATTGATCAATAAATTTAACGCGTAATATTTTATGACTCTACTTTGAATGACTGCTGAAAGTATTTATTTCATATCAGTATTCATTAGCTTTATCAGTAAAACGACCGCAGCTTGTCAAAGACTAGGCTGTATTCTGAAATTCGTTACAGTTATTATTCTCTCATTAAAGCGTAACATGCAAGCATGTTTTCGTATAAAAGGACAAATTAATTGGATAGGAAAATAGAATCACAATGAGCTTGATTTTAGTCACCGGTGGCGCAGGTTACATAGGTAGTCACACATGTGTAGAGTTAATCGCTGCTGGATTTGAGTTATTGATTCTCGATAATTTATCAAATAGTAAACGTGAGTCTGTGAGGCGCGTCGAGAAAATTACCGATCAATCGATTCAATTTATCGATGGTGATATACGCGATAAAAATATACTTAGGAATATATTTTCTAATTATTCGATTGAGGCAGTGATCCATTTTGCAGGCTTAAAAGCGGTTGGTGAATCTGCCGAAAAGCCTCTCGCCTATTACGACAATAACGTCGCCGGTACCGTTACGCTTTGTGAGGTTATGGGAGAGTTTGGCTGTACGAATATTGTTTTCAGTTCATCGGCCACCGTGTATGGAGAAAAGGCGCCCATCCCTTACGTGGAAACCCTGCCAACATCAGCCAGCAATGTTTATGGTCGAACTAAGTTGATGGTTGAAGAAATTTTAAAAGACCTAACAGCCAAACCCAATTCCGACTGGTCCGTGTCACTACTCCGTTACTTCAACCCCATTGGTGCCCATCCAAGTGGTTTGATTGGCGAAGACCCTAACGGTATTCCAAACAACCTTTTGCCTTATGTTGCTCAAGTAAGTGTTGGCAAACGCGAGTTTTTGGGGATTTTTGGCGATGACTACCCTACCCGAGACGGTACCGGTGTTCGCGATTACATTCACGTCGTAGACCTGGCCAAAGGCCATGTGGCGGCGCTTAAACACCTGCTGGCAAGTAAATCCGGCTGGCAGGTGTATAACTTGGGATCGGGAAAGGGAATTAGCGTTCTTGAAGTCGTTACCGCTTACGAAAACGCCTGTGGAAAACCCATCCCTTACCAAATTTTGCCGCGCAGAACCGGTGATCTGCCCGAGTTCTATGCCAATGCCGATAAGGCACGAGACGAACTGGGCTGGCAGGTAGAATTAGGACTAGAAGAGATGGTTAGAGATACGTGGCGTTGGCAGTCGAATAACCCTAACGGTTACGATGACTGAGCACCAACAACCACCTACCCCAAATTAAGTTGCTGCTATGTTGAATTACCACAGTGTTGTTCGTTTCAAGCCACACTGTTGTTAGTTCCAACATAGTGCTCTTAGAGCACTAACTCCTAGACAGGATTTGCGCTTTATTTTTGGTCTGGCTTGCAACTACAGGTGAAACGCTGGCGATCTTCTAAACGAATCATGGTGAGATGCTCGCCCCACACGCAACCCGTGTCTAAACCGATCACCTTGTCACTTCCCGTTTCTCCTTTTAGAGCGGCCCAATGGCCAAACAATAATGGAAATGAAGTTGGCTGCTCTAAAAAGTGTTTAAACCAAGGATCAAAACCCTCTGGGGCATCTTCGGGCTCGCCTTTGTTGGAAAACTGCAACTTACCTTTGGCGTTACAAAAACGCATGCGCGTAAAGTAATTGGCTATGGTTCTCAGGCGAGTATAACCGCCGAGTTCTTCGCTCCAACTTGCAGGACTATTACCGTATATGTTGGCAAGATATTCGATTATTGCCACGTCGTTTTGCAACACTTGTTCGACTTCTCGGCTGTAGCTTAAAGCCTGCTGTATCGTCCATCGCGGATGAACTCCGGCATGAACCATTGCGATACCATGCTCCTCGTTCCAATAAAACAACGGCAAATTCCGCAGCCAACGAATTAATTGCGGAGCATCGGGAGCTGCGACGATTTCGTCCAGAGTATCACCCCGCGATGGCTCGCGTTGTTGATAGTAGATCGCCAACAGATGAAGGTCGTGATTGCCAAGTACTGCCGTCACTGAGTGACGACGTTCGTATAAGAAACGCAGTGTCTCTAACGACTGGGGGCCACGATTAACGAGATCACCAACCAGCCACAACTGGTCTGATTCTACCGAAAAGTTAACCTGCTCAAGCAAGCAAATTAAAGGATCAAGGCAACCTTGGAGGTCGCCGACAACATAGGTGGGCATCTTGCGAATATTATCTTATAAAAATATGAGAGTTCTTAAAACTCAGTGTAGCGCGTATGGTGGAACAAGTGCGAAAGTAGGCACGGGAGCATCAAAAATATCACCGTTATCGGTGCGCATTTGATAGCTGCCCTCCATAGTGCCGAATTCGGTTTCAAGTACAACACCACTGGTGTAGGTGTACTCCTCGCCAGGGTTCAAGTGCGGCTGCTCACCAACAACACCGTCGCCACGAACTTCCTGCGTCACGTTATCGCCGTTGGTAATCAACCAGTGGCGGCTGATTAACTGCGCCGCGGTGTGGCTTTGATTACGAATGGTGATCGTATAGGCGTACACAAACCGCTGATCACCGGGATCAGACTGCTCTGCGATGTAGTGGGTTTTTACGCGAACCTCAATGGGTACATCTGTCATTTGATTTGATGTCTCTAACAAGAAACCATGATCTAAAAATAATTCGGCTAGATATCGCCACGTTTGTAATCACTTACCAAGTGCAGCAAAGAATTAGCCAGTTTAATGTATTATAAGTGCCAATAATCTGTATAGATTGGCTCAATGCTCATTCACATGACAAGCATTGGCAATACTCACAAAATCGGCGACCGTCAGAGATTCAGGTCGAGTATTAGGATCAATCCCTAATGCTTCGAGCTGTGCACCATCACACCATTGCTTAAGCGCGTTACGTAAAGTCTTTCGGCGCTGCTGAAATGCGCTGTTGACAACTTTTTCGAGCACACTCACATCGGATGCGACAACCGGGAAATCAGAGTAAGGCTCTAACCTCACCACTGCCGATTCTACCTTAGGTCTTGGTACAAAGCACTCGGGCGGTACCAAAAACAGAGATTGTACGTTGCAAAAGTATTGAGTCATCACACTCAGCTTGCCGTACGCTTTACTACCAGGGTCTGCCGCCATACGCTCTACCACTTCTTTTTGCAGCATGAAGTGCATGTCTTTTACAAGAGGACCTAAGCGCAGTAAATAAAAAATCAGTGGCGTGGATATATTGTAAGGTAAATTGCCAACAATTCTTAATGGCTCAGCTGCACTTGCCAGAGACGAAAAATCGAATTTAAGCGCATCGGCTTGATGCAGTTTAAATTCTGGATATTTGGCAAAACTCGCCAATAAAAATGGCACCAGATCTCGGTCTAATTCCACCACATTTAACTTAGGGCATCGCGCCAGCAGCAACTCGGTGATCGCACCCTTACCTGGGCCAATCTCGACGACGTTATCACCCGGAGTTGGCGCAACACTGTTAACAATCTTAGAAATAATGCCGAGATCGTGAAGGAAGTTTTGCCCAAATCGCTTACGGGCTGTGTGATGAAACGGAGAAGTCACTAACGAATATTTCCAAACTAAAAAGTTATAATGATAAATCTATGATGAGATCAACGTTGAGCTGTTGCCATCTCGATGGCGGTATCCAAAGCGTAGGCCAGACTTTCATAACTGGCAGTGCCTCGACCGGCCAAATCTAACGCTGTGCCGTGATCCACCGAAGTGCGAATAAACGGCAGACCCAAGGTAATATTAACGGCACGGTGAAAGCCTTTGTATTTTAAAACCGGCAAACCCTGATCGTGATACATCGCAACAATGGTGTCGCAATCTTGCATATGACGAGGTGTAAAAACCGTATCGGCGGGATATGGTCCGTCTAAATTCAAACCTTTAAGTTTTAGGGTTTCGAGCACAGGAATAATCACGTCGATTTCTTCGCGCCCCATGTGCCCACTTTCACCGGCGTGCGGATTTAATCCACACACTTTGATTTTAGGACTTTCAAGGCCAAATTTTTCGCGTAATTCTCTGTGGGTAATCTCAAGAATTTCGGTTAACAATGATGCTGTAATCGCCTGCGGGACCTTCGCCAAAGGCAAATGCGTAGTAACCAAAGCAACGCGCAAGCCTTCGGTGGCAAGCATCATAACAACACGATCTACACCCGCCTGTTCGGCAAAAAATTCGGTGTGACCACTGAAAGGCACACCCGCATCGTTAATAACGCTCTTACTCACAGGTCCGGTCACAATGGCCTGCCATCGGTTGGTTAAACAACCCTGGCTTGCAACCTTGAGCGTCTCTAAAACATAGCCACCGTTGTTGGGATTTAAGACACCGGGTTTTACAGTGTCGTTAAGAACCACCGGCGACACCAACAAGTTCTTTGCCGGTAACAGACCTTCGTTTCGATGTCGATCATCATCGAATTCGACTAAGTTCAATTCCAAGCCTAATAAACGAGCTCGATCCATTAATAATTGCGGGTCGGCAATGGCGACAACCTTGGCATTAAGCTGGTTTTGGGCGAGTTGTACCAGAATTTCTGGGCCAATACCGGCAGGCTCACCCGGAGTCACAGCAATGGTTGGAGGTGTTAATACAGACAAAGCAGTGACTCGGGTAAAGTGAATAGAATTGTTGGAGATTACTCGCCTAAACGAGTTTCAACGTACGCTTGACCACGCAATTCTTGCAACCAAATTTCAAGCTCTTCGTTAAAACGACGGCTGCGTAACAAATTTTCGGCGCGATTGCGAACAACGGTCTCAGTCATGTTTTCGTCGCGGCGATCATCAATTTTAAGAATATGCCAGCCAAATTGGCTTCTAAACGGCAGACTGATTTCACCTACCGGAGTTTGATTCATCATCTGCTCAAACTCTGGAACAAACTTACCCGGTAAAGACCAACCCAAATCACCCCCAGATAACATGGAACCAATATCTTCGGAATGAATTTTAGCCAGAGCTTCAAAATCGGCTTCGCCTTTCATGATCTGCTCACGATAAGTCAGCAACAGCTCGTAGGCTTCTTCATCGGTAAGAATCTCAGACGGCTTTAACAGAATATGACGAACATGCGCTTGTTCAATAACGGTTTCTTCGGCACCTTTGCGATCGTATATTTTAAGGATATGAAAACCTGCACCAGACTTAAACGGCTTGCTGATTTCACCAACCTTCATACTATTGAGATGCTCCGAAAAGACCTCTGGTAGTTCGATACCTTTACGCCAGCCCAAATCGCCACCATTCAATGCATTTTGGCCACCTGAATGCGCCACGGCTAGGTTTTTAAAATCCGCGCCCAGCGACAACTGTTCATAGAGTTTTTCGGCAATGGCTTGGGTTTTGGCGACGTCATCACCGCGACCAGCGTCACTGAACGGTACTAGAATATGGCCTAATTGGTACTCTGGAGATAACCAGAATTTACCTTCTTCAGAATTCAAGAAGTTATCGATTTCTTGTTCGGTAATCTGAATTCGATAGTTAACACGCGCCTGCTGAACACGTTGAATCATGATTTCATCGTGCAGCTGCTGGCGCATAGCGGCGGGAGAAACACCATCGTTAGCAAGTTTATTGAAAAACTGCTCGCGAGTAAGATTATTAGTACTGTGTAGGCGCGTCAGGGTTTTTTCGATTTCGTCATCGCCAATTTCGATGCCCATGCGATATCCCATGGCCAACTGCAAACGCTTCACAACCAAGTGTTCAAGCACCTGATCTTGCAGTACTTCATCGGGCGGCAACTGGCCGCGAGCTTGCAATTGCTCTTTGACTTGATTCAACTGGTTTTGAAGCTCGCTCTCCATAACCACGTCTTCATCCACAACGGCGACAACGCGATCGAGACCTTCGGTTTTTGCGGTTGCAAGATCAGCGCACAAGCACAGGCTCGCCATTGCCAAGAATTTGCGTAGATTGTATTTCACCGGCCAAGCCATTGGATTGAGTGAGAAAAGAGTCTGAGTCATTCGGTTTTTCTTCAATTTGAATCTACCTAACTTTATGATTTTGGCGTCAAAGCAGCGCCGAATTTTTGTACATCTATTGAGTTTTTTCAACGTTTAAACTCAATTAGGGCGTTGGCGCGATTCTCAACTCCCGAGTTGAATATCCGGGAATCGCCTCAGACAGAAGTTTGGCAAATTTACCCTGACCACTGCCTAAACCTTTGAACTGAATATCAAAGAAGACACCGCTTTTGAAATCTAAGTCTTCTTCGTCGATTACTTCAGCCAAGTCACTGTCGATCCAACGGCGCCAAATAAATCGTGCTCGATAACAGCAACTGTTGTATTCGAAGCCGCCAAAAGTGTCCAGTTCCCGATCAAAGGTGAAATCGTGCAGATTTCGGAAAATCACACTGACTTTTTTATTGACAGGCAAAACCACAGATAGATCACTCTGACGAGTGCTGGTCTCAACGGTTCTACCATCGGCCTCGATGCGATCGTTGCGTCTGTTGAAGTTAAAGCCGACGTTAATCAATCGATAATCGTCATCTAGGTAACGAAGACTGGTGCGACCTTCACTCATTAATTGCTCTTCTTCATCGTAAATAATGTCGGAAGACCAAGTAAGAACGTTTGAAAGCGCTGCGCTAAATTCACCGGCGATTTCGGAGTTAGGAGTGACCTCTTCTCGGCTGGAGCTCAAAAATACACGTCGATCTTCGAAGTAAAAAATCTGCCCGACGCTCGCTCTAAAGACTTCTTGACCGCTGTCGTTGTTGATAAAACGTGTGGTTAAACCCACGCTTAAGCGATGATCGTCATCGATGCGATCGCCGCCGGAAAATCTTGAAGTACGAAATAACTGGTTGTAATCGAAGCTTAAGTCGGCCGAGTCAAAATCGACGTTTTGGTTATCGTCGGTAAGTCGCAACAATTCGCTTTGATCGGCGAAATCACTGTAAAAGTAAAACAGTCTCGGCTCGAAAGTTTGCAAATAACCTTCGCCAGCCAAACGGCCTTCGCGCTCGAAGAACAACCCCGTATCTAAACTGCCCTGCAACACCGTGTAGTCTTGGGAAGTATCCACACCGTCGGAAAGATTATCGCCGTTGAGATCAAAGCGAGTGTGCTTTAAGTGAACGCCCGGTGTGAAAAAGCCGTATTGCGCCTGATTTCTCCAGAGGAAATCGTATTCGGCACGGGCACGATCACCCACAATGATATTTCTGTCTCTAAAATCGAACTCATCGCTGTGCTCAAAACTAACCACCTCGTGTTTAGCGTTGAGAGAGAAATCACCCCACTCGTAATTACCGTCTACGTTGATGCGCGGCAGCTCTTGGTAGGGTTCAAAAATATCAAAAACCAGCGTCTGGTAACTGGTGGCAGCAAGTTTAAAGTTCCAATTATTAGTGCGATAACCGACGGTACCGTTGCGCAGTAAGTGCGTTTCAGAACTGACATCAATGGCAGTGTTGTTCAGGTCGCGAAAATAGTTCTGATCACTGACACGGGTGAAATCGATAGAGCTGTACCAGCTCACCGGAGCACCAGCGGAGGCGCCGCCTTTCTGATACAAACCAACCAACCAGCGATCGCGGTTGATAAATGGGTTGTCTTCGCCCGGCTCAATGATGCCTGCCTCTACCAATGAGTCGGTATCACGACCGTCAACACCGGGATCATCTTCGAGATAGGCCAAGTCCAATTCCGATTCAAACTGTTTAGACAAATGACGAAATTGCGTCTCTAAAATAGGACCGCGATCATTAATAACACGTGGGTTAACAATCAAATCGTAATTGGGCGCTAGGTTAAAATAATACGGCAGACTTACGTCTAAACCGCCGTTATCACTGAAGCCCACAGTTGGAAATAAAAAGCCCGACAGACGTTCGTTGCTGGTCGGAAAGGTCATGAACGGCAGATAAAAAACCGGCACGCCTTTGAATTTAAACACGGGATTTTTAGCAACACCCCAAAGCTGACCTTCACGAATATCCACCGATTCTGATTCAATCTGCCAATCCGGCGTTTGCCCCGGCGGACAGGCGGTAATGGTGGTTTCGTTAAGATGCAGACTGTTGTTGGCGTGACGTTTCAAACGCACAGCATCGGCGCGCATTTGATTGGCATACAACAGTAAATTAACTTCGTTAAATTCGGCCGTATTATTTTGATTATTAATCTCGCCTTTGTCGGCGATGATTCTAAGTTCCGGTTCGCGATACACCACGCCACCTTCGGCTTCTGCCTGACCTGTGGTCTGATCAATTACCACACGATCGGCTTCGATAGAGCGACGCCCCTGAATCGCCTTCACGCCACCTTCTAGCAAATAAGTAGTACCGTTGATTAACTCGGTGCGATCAGCAATGGCTTCAAGCGGCGGATTGTCATCAGAAGTGGCTTGCAACAATTCTTCTGGTGCGAAGTAATGGCCCGCACATACGTCGGTGCGCAATAGCGAGTCTATTTGCTGTTGCGTCATGTCTTCGCGCAGCACCCAATCGACAAATTGCGGCGCTACGTTACTTAAATCGGTGCGCGAATTTAGCAGTTCGCCACCGCCATTATCGTTTCCAGATTGCGCGTATACGCTTGAGCTTGCGCCTATAACGCAGGAGAAAAGACTTGCACCCAGTGATAATGTCTGGATTAATTTCGACAAAGACTTGCGAGCAAAACGCTGTTTGCCTACAGAAACCGGCGCACCAATCAACGTTGATACTCGAACAGGTTTATGACTTGAGCGATGATGACGAGACAATCCGGTTGGTAAACTTGACAGCATGTGTGGGCAGCATGATTCGGTTAACAGTGGATGCGAGATTCTACGCGAAAGCCACCGGTCAAAGAAGTCATGGTGGCAATAAAACTCCAGCATCACTAATAGACAACCAACTTGATGCTGACTAATTTCATTGTTGAAAAGACCCTCGACAGAAACCGACACCAAGAACTCAAACTGAAAAATTAAAGCAGAATATCGAGCCAAGTTGCTCAATAAACATTGATCTGATTACCCCAATATTAAAGTAAGCACATAATAATGACTGAACCCTTACCTGAAACCGGCGCCGAATTCGAACATTGGATTAAACAACAACTGGTAAACTTGTCGTTTGCATCGCTCTCTAACGAGCAAATCAACCATGCATTTTTATCAACGCTTACCGGTGACGCAGGTTTTAGGCGTTACTTTCGTGTGAACTTCCCCAATTCTCCAATCACCCTAATCGCGGCCGCCTGTCCCGCAACTACGGTCAATACCACTCTGTTTCATGAACTTTCCGAAAGCTTAAACGGTAGCGGTGTTAGCGCACCGCAAGTGATCGCCATTAAAGAAGGTAAGGGTTGGTTACTGCTGGAAGATTTTGGAGACGACCTTTTACTGGCAGCACTGAGCGAAGATGCTTTGAACGCACAAATGCTCTACGCAGAAGCAGCCATGACTCTGGTCTCACTGCAACTGAATCGCGATTACGATTTGGACATCGAATCCTACAGCCCACAAAAGCTCAAAGCCGAAATGGCGCTGTTTGAAACTTGGTTTATTGAACAGCAACTGGGTTTGTTTTTTAACGACGAGCAAAAGCAGACACTAAAACAAAGCTTCGACACACTGATCCACAACGCTCTTGTTCAACCACAGGTTTTGGTGCATCGCGATTACCACAGTCGTAACCTTATCGTGCGCGACGGTTTGCCTTTGGGTGTGATTGATTTTCAAGACGCCGTTTGGGGACCAATTACCTACGATCTCGTCAGCCTATTTAAAGATTGCTACGTGCGCTGGCAGCCGGAGCAGATAAAACGCTGGGCATTGAATTATCGTGAACTCGCCACCGACGCCGGATTACTGGCCGATGTCGATGAAACTACCTTTATGCGCTGGTTCGACCTCATGGGCCTGCAACGCCACATAAAAGTGTTGGGCATCTTTGCGCGCCTAAATTTACGCGACGCAAAATCTAATTATCTCAATGATTTAACCCGCGTCTTTGCCTACACCCTAGACGCCGCCGAGCACTATTCTGAATTAGCCTCTTTTGCCGATTTACTGCGTGACGTGGTTTTACCCGCCGTTGAGCTGCAACCTTGGTACAACCCAGACAGCGCCAAGCCTTGGCAACTTTAGACATAACCTCTTTGCTTAGGACTTTTCTGTGAAAGCGATGCTACTGGCGGCGGGTTTTGGCAAGCGTATGCTGCCGTTAACCGCACACACTCCCAAGCCTTTGTTGGAGGTCGGCAAAGACAGCCTAATCGGCCATCAACTGACGCGACTAAAACAAGCCGGCATTACCGAGGTTGTTATTAATGTCGCTTACCTTGGCCAGCAAATTATCGACAAGATCGGTGATGGTAGTGATCGCGGTTTAACCATTCATTATTCCGTCGAAGAAGAACCGCTGGAAACCGCCGGAGGTATCGATAAAGCCTTGGCGATATTGGGCGAAGAACCGTTTCTGTTGGTCAACGGCGACATTTGGACCGATGTCGATCTCGCGCAATTTAGTCGGTTACCTTTGCACGCCAACCTTGCGCGCTTGCTGCTGGTGAATAATCCTGATCACAACCCGAATGGCGACTTTTCCGTTTCCGAATCCGGACAAATTTTACCGAGTAAAACCAAGCAGACCTTCACCTACAGCGGTGTCGCGCTGATTGATCCAAAACTGATTACCCGCTATCAGCACCGCCGCGAGGCCTATCCGTTAAAAGAAGTTTTCGACGCCGCTATTGCTTTGGGGAAATTAGGCGCCTCGATTCATAGCGGACTTTGGCTCGACATAGGAACGCCGGAACGTCTTGAAGCACTTCGCGATCTGCTCAGTAAATAGGTTTCGAATTATTGAACCGTGCGATTGATAAAACCCAGCACTCGATTGGCGAGAAACTCCGGGTTTTCCGGTGCATCGGGTAACGCCTGCTGTACATAACGCTCATAGCCGTTACGTATTGCGGTAGTTTTTCTGAGTTTTGCTGCAATATTCGCGGTGCCACTGCGATGATAAATATCCAACACCGGCGCGGGTGCATTCAAAGCAGTCACCAGATCGGCCTTCTCAACCCGCTTAAACAGTGCAACCTTTCGAGCGTTATCGCCAGCCATCATTCCAGATTTATCCGTCATTTCAGGTTTATCCACCATTGCGTTTTCCATCATAGCGGCGTCCGTGGCGTCTGATTTATCCAACATGCGGCTCTTATCGATCATCATGTCGCCGGACTTCTGCATACGAACAACGCTGTTTTCGGCATCAATTAATACCAGCGCTAATACAGGATTTTGAGTTCTATTACGTTCGATCAGCTTTTGTGCGTAGCGAGTCGCCCACACCGCACCATCACCAATTCCCACCAACACCACCTTCGCGGGATTTGTTTGTTGGATAAGCTCTAAGGCCGCATCCAGTTGTGCGTCCAACACCTTGGAGAGATCCAAAGATTCAACGGCTTTATCATCCTTGATCATCATGGCTTTATCGTCTTCGGCCATAGATTTTTCGGCCATCATCGGCTTATCAGCCATGGATTCTTCCATTTCGCTACCATCATCGGCCATAGCATCTGATTCCTGCGCACTCCTCGGATACATCAACGGCGGCAAGCGAATTGGCGTGATGGTAATCACCGACCAGCCACCCGAGGCCAATCGCGTCTGTAAAGGTTTAACTGTAGTTGGCCAAACCGCATGTTGGGACTTACTAGGAACAATAATGACATTGCCTTTGATGGCCGATGATTCTGCGACCTCCAGCGCCGACAGAAACTCTAAGCCTTCGGCGTTTAACCAGTGAATTTCAGCTAAGGGTAACTGCTCGGCGACCAACTGCATTTCGCGCAGGTACCGGTTTCTAAAATCGGTAGCGACACGTTCAATCGTCACATCGGCTTGCGAGCTGCTATCTTCGGCATCGGGTTCGGCTTCCTGCGCAGAAACACTCGAACACATAAGCAACTCGATGATTAAAAGTAGAGATATTCGAAGGAATTTCGAAAAAAATAGCCTAAATTGGGTGATTGAGGCTTTTTTCAGTACAATAGCGCCGCTTTCAACACGCGCACTCGATATGTCGCCGTGTTGAGGCATTCGTAAACCAGTATTCAATGTCCACAAAACCATGGAAGGATTCACCACCGGGTAAGCTCACATGCAAGATTTCAAAATCGCTCCTTCTATTTTAGCCGCTGATTTCGCAAGACTCGGCCAAGAAGTCGAATCCGTTCTGGCCTCCGGCGCCGACATCGTTCACTTTGATGTTATGGACAATCACTATGTGCCTAATTTAACCGTCGGCCCTATGGTCGCTAAGGCACTGAGAAATTACGGCATTGAAGCGCCCATTGATGTGCATTTAATGGTTGAGCCGGTTGATGATCTTATCGGTCAATTTGCCGACGCAGGTGCAACCTACATCACCTTCCACCCGGAGGCCTCTCGCCATGTCGATCGCTCAATTCAATTGATTAAAGCGGCCGGTTGTAAGGCGGGTTTGGTTTTAAATCCGGCTACCGAAGTGAGCAGCATTAAAACCGTGTTGCCACAATTGGATATGCTGCTGTTGATGTCGGTGAATCCAGGTTTTGGCGGACAAAAATTCATTCCCTATACCCTAGATAAATTGCGTGAAGCCCGTGCCGCCATTGATGCAACCGGCCAAGCCATTCGCCTAGAAATCGACGGTGGCGTCACTGCCGACAACATTCGTGCGATCGCCGAAGCCGGTGCCGACACCTTTGTGGCCGGTTCTGCGATTTTCAGCAAACCCAACTACAAAGATGCCATTGATGCCATGCGTGCCGAGCTGGCACTGGTTGGTGGTAAATCCGCGTAATTCAAAGAAAGCTCTGAACCTGTCAGAGCTTATGTATTTTTCTTACAGTTTTCAGGAGCTTTATCGCATGGGCGCGACCACAGCCAAACCTACCTTGTTGCAGCGATTGTTTGGCGGCCTGCCAAAGTTGGTGATGTTCGATCTCGACGGCACCTTGGTTGACAGTGTTCCGGGCATTGCCGCCGCTGTGGATAAAATGCTGATTGAATTTGAGCTGTCTCCTGCTGGAGAAGATAAGGTTCGCAGCTGGGTTGGTAACGGCCAAAAGTTGTTAGTCGAGCGCGCCCTAGCGGATGCGGGTATCGATGTTGCGACCAATTTGGATAAAGGCATAGAAGGCTTTCGCAAACACTATGCGCACACCAGCGAGCAAGGTCTAAGCCTTTTTCCGGGCGTTTTAGAATTCCTAGCGTTTCTTAAAGCGAATAATGTGCGAATGGCCGTGGTCACCAACAAGCCCATCGACTTTGTGCCCGCCATTTTAAAAAGCCAACAGCTCGAAGACTTTTTTGAAATGTCTCTGGGAGGTGAATGCCTTGCCGAGAAGAAGCCCAAACCGTTACCACTCTTACACACAATGGAATTCTTTCGAGTTGAAGCCAAGGATGCATTGATGGTTGGTGATTCCAACAACGATCTACTCGCCGCAGAAGCCGCCTTGGTGAAAAGCCTTGCTCTCACCTATGGCTATAATCGTGGTGAAGACTTGAGTATTTATCCACATCTATGGATTGGCGATGATTTATCCGAACTCTGTCAATGACTGGAAAGCTAAATCAAAAACACCGTTACGATTGGCTAGACGACCAGCCTCTAGCTGGCTAAACTAGCCACAATTTTTCAACCACCTCAGGTTTTTTGGTCGCGTTTAATGCTTAAACAGCTCAACCAAATCAATACGCAAGCCGCAATCATTGCAATCAATGGTTATTCGTTTGCCTCTTCATGGCGATGGCGTCACTAAAGCCAGATCGCGGTCATTTCATGTCCGCCGTTTTCATCTCGTATCGAATAAACCCAAAAATAAAGCGCGAAGTGCGTGAAGAGATACCATCATGACGCCCGAATTATTTCAAAACTACGTCAACCAAGGCTACAACCGTATTCCGGTTTGTCGCGAAATCCTCGCTGACTTAGAAACACCGGTTTCTTGCTACCTAAAACTCGCCCAGGGTAAATATTCTTACCTGCTAGAGTCTGTACAAGGTGGCGAGAAATGGGGGCGATATTCCATTATCGGCTTGCCCAGTACCACGGTTTTAAAAGCCTTTGGTGACAGAGTTACCGTCGAAGAACACGGCAAACTTACCGAAACCATCACGCTTCCCGATCCATTAGCGTTTGTCGAAAGCTTTCGCCAACGCTTTAAGGTTGCACCCATTGAGGGTTTGCCGGTCTTTAACGGCGGATTGGTTGGCTATTTTGGTTACGATTGCGTGCGCTACGTTGAGCCGAAGCTCAAAGACAGCGTCAATAAAGACGTTATTGGTACACCAGATATTTTGCTGATGGTTTCTGAAGACGTTCTCGTTTTCGATAACCTTGCCGGTAAGCTTATTTTTATTACCCACGCTCATGCTGACAAGGCTAATGCTCTAGAGTTGGCCAATCGCCGTCTTGATGAACTCGAAGCCAAACTTGCCGAACCCGTGACCGAAACCGGTAAAACCATCAAGCTCACCAGTGAAGCCAAACGAGAAGCCGATTTTACCTCAAGCTTTGGTGAAGAAAATTTCGCCAAAGCCATTGGTGCTATTAAAGATCACGTTCTTGACGGCAACACCATGCAGGTGGTTCTGTCGCAACGTCTTTCGATTCCCTTCTCGGCATCACCCATTAACCTGTACCGCGCCCTGCGCAATCTTAACCCGTCGCCGTACCTCTACTTTTTAGATTTGGGCGATCATCAAGTTGTGGGTTCCAGTCCAGAAATTTTAGCGCGGCTCGAAAACGGTGAAGTGACCGTGCGACCCATCGCAGGAACACGCCGACGCGGTAAAACCGAAGAAGAAGATCTGGCTCTTGAGCAAGAAATGCTCGCCGATCCGAAAGAAATTGCCGAGCATTTAATGTTGATCGATTTGGGTCGCAACGATGTTGGCCGCGTAGCCAAAAAAGGCACCGTTGAGCTGACCGATAAGATGGTCGTAGAACGTTATTCCCACGTGATGCACATTACCTCAAACGTCACCGGCCAAGTTCGCGATGGCCTCACCGCCATGGATGTGCTTAAAGCGAGCTTGCCTGCCGGTACGCTCAGTGGTGCACCGAAAATTCGGGCCATGGAAATCATTGACGATCTAGAAAATGAAAAACGCGGCATCTACGGCGGCGCGGTGGGTTATATCGGCTGGAGCGGCAATATGGATACCGCCATTGCCATTCGCACGGCCGTGATTAAAAACCAAACTCTATATCTGCAAGCAGGTGCAGGCGTTGTTGCCGATTCGGTACCTGAATTGGAGTGGAAAGAAACCATGAACAAAGCGCGCGCGATGTTTCGTGCGGTAGACATGGTTTTATAGGATTAGGAGCACTCCAATGATTTTAATGATCGATAACTACGATTCTTTCACCTACAACGTTGTGCAATATCTGGCCGAACTTGATGCCGATGTTAAAGTAATTCGCAACGATGAATTAACGCTCGAACAAATTATTGAACTGAACCCCGAGAAAATTGTTATTTCTCCGGGTCCGGGCAATCCCGACGAAGCTGGCGTTTCCATTGAAGTGATCAAATCGCTGGCCGGAAAAATCCCTATTTTAGGGGTTTGCTTGGGACATCAAAGTATTGGCCAAGCCTACGGCGGTAAAATTGTGCGCGCGGGGCAAATTATGCACGGCAAGACCTCAATGATTCATCACACCTCTACCGGTGTTTTCCGAGGTTTACCGTCGCCCTATCGCGCTACTCGCTATCACTCGCTGGTACTCGATAAAGAATCGCTGCCAGATTGCCTAGAGATGACGGCATGGACGCAAACCGACGATGGCGACATCGAAGAGATCATGGGAGTACGCCATAAAGAGTTAGCGGTTGAAGGCGTGCAGTTTCATCCAGAATCGATTTTGTCAGAGCACGGCCACGCACTACTGAAGAACTTCCTCGATCAATAAGTTGTAACTGACAACGGGTTCCCGTTTGGGAAGACACACTATGACCGATATAAAACAAGCCCTTCAAGATGTTGTTGCGGGAAATGATCTAAGCGTTACCGACATGACCGAGGTAATGCACCAAATTATGACCGGCGGCGCCACCGATGCGCAGATTGGCGGATTTCTAGTTGCTCTGCGCTTAAAAGGCGAAAGCATCGACGAGATTACTGGTGCCGCCACGGTTATGCGTGAACTGGCAACCGGCGTTGAATTAAACCAAGAAAACCTCGTAGATACCTGCGGCACCGGTGGCGACGGCGCTGACTTATTTAATGTTTCTACAGCTTCAGCCTTTGTAGTTGCTGCCGCCGGTGGACGCGTTGCCAAACACGGCAATCGCTCGGTTTCAAGCAGCACCGGCAGTGCCGATCTATTAGAAGCAGCAGGAGTTAACCTTAATTTAACACCAGAACAGGTCGCTCGATGTGTGGACGAGCTTGGGGTTGGCTTTATGTTTGCTCCTGCTCATCACAGCGCAATGAAACACGCCATTGGCCCACGCAAAGAGCTCGGCCTGCGCACCATTTTTAATATGCTTGGCCCTTTAACCAACCCGGCAAAAGTTACTCGCCAGGTGATCGGTGTCTTCAATAAAGACCTGTGCGAACCTCTCGCGCACGTCTTACAGCGCTTGGGCAGTGAGCGTGTATTGGTCGTCCATGCACTCGATGGTTTGGATGAGATATCCATTGGCGCACCTACTTTTGTGGCAGAACTGAACAAAGGCCAAGTAACTACTTATCAGATTCAGCCAGAAGATTTCGGCATTGCCACCCAAAGCCTTGATGGTCTTGCCGTAGACAGTGCCGATCAGTCACTTGCTATCATTAAAAGTGCACTGAAAAATGAGAAAACAGCAATTGCCCAAAAGGCACTCGACATCATAGCTTTGAATGCAGGCGCCGCTATTTATGCAAGCGGAATCGCAGACACCCTAAAAGACGGGGTTACCATGGCCAATGATGCCCTAGGTAGTGGTTTAGCTTTAGAAAAGTTAAACGAGCTAGTCGCTTTTACCCAAGTGTTTAGCGCATAACAATCGATTTTGGCATCGATATAAACTGCCACCGGCAATCTGCTGGTGGCATCCTCTGCCAATCGATAAACACGATAACGAACTCATAAGCGCAAATACAATGAACACGCCAACGATCTTAAAAACCATCGTCGAACGTAAATTCGAAGAAGTAGCCGCTCGACGTGACGTTACTTGTCTTGAAACACTCAAGCAACGTATTCAACAACAGACTCCAGCGCGAGGCTTTGTTAACGCCATTGAAAATAAACTGGCCAACAATCAAGCCGCCGTTATTGCCGAAATTAAAAAAGCCTCGCCCAGTAAGGGCATTATTCGCGAAAATTTCGACCCTAAAGCCATCGCCGAAAGCTATTACCAAGGTGGCGCAGCCTGTTTGTCTGTGCTGACCGATGTGGACTTTTTCCAGGGCAGTGATGCGTATTTACAAGAAGTACGTGCGACTGTACCGCTGCCAGTGATTCGCAAAGACTTTATGGTTGATCCCTACCAAATTTTTGAATCACGAGCGATAGGTGCTGACTGTATTCTATTGATTGTTGCCTGCTTGAGCTTTGAAAAACTCAAAGAATTGCACGATCTCGCCGTTGAGATTGGTCTTGATGTGTTAGTGGAAGTTCACGACCGCCAAGAACTGGAAACAGCGCTTCAGTTGAATACTCGTCTGATCGGTATCAACAATCGCAACCTGCACAACTTTGAGGTGACCTTAGATACAACGTTCGATCTGTTACCCCTGATTCCAGAAGATCGAATCATCGTCACCGAAAGCGGTATCCACACCACCGATGATATCGCCGCCATGCGCGGTCATAATGTGCACTCGTTTTTGGTGGGTGAATCATTAATGCGGGCTGAGAATCCCGGTGAGCGTCTCGCCGAACTTTTCATGTAACGTTATTTTTAAGTAACGCTAATAAATCGCATAAACCCACCATCGAATTCCGTCTGCGACCTATTAAACTGAACATGACTCACTTCGGTTAGACATGTTCAGCCCTCTTCGAAGCTTCGTGCTTGCTAAATTTTATTCCAACAACAAAACATGTTGGTGAACACCCGTCTTTTGTAGTTTTTCTCTTTTTAATTTTCGAAAGCTTATTGCAATAAATTTAACCAATCGATGGCTAGTACAAGACAGTATTATTACAACTGGCGAAATATTGTCGTTACGATCGTTCAATATGACAAAAATATGTCATAACTCGTTATTTCGAGTAGCTAGAAACACGAAAACAACGAAATAAGTGTTGATTATAAAAACCCTTATCCCCAAAGTTATTCACAAGCAACTCACCCTTGATGGATCGAAAAGAAAACAATCTGATCAGAAAAAAATATTTTTTAATAAATACGTGACGCTAATCTTAAAATAAGAAATAACTGATATCGAAATAATTACTCAGTCTCAGTGTTCCACGAGGAATCTACGCTCAACACCCTGACTAATTCAAAAAAGTCTTATAAATTCGGTACTTTCATGCGTACCCAATTCAGCTCGCCGAAAATATAACAATCGTTCATATTAGGTTTTGGCAGGATAAAAAATAAAAATTTTGAAAATTGTGTAATAAAAAGTCGCCTAAAATTACCTAAAATTTCATTGATCAAAAACCAACCAGAACCCTTAAAGCGAGGTTTTGTGACTTTTAGAAGTAATTATCCACAGCTTATCTTCAACACTATTCAGAGTTTCTGTGGGTTAGTCACAATTCTTTGACAAAACTGCAACATTATTCACCTTTATCATTGATTGCATCGTGAAAATAACAAAATACTTTAAAAAACGGATTATTAGTCAGCATGTTCCACGGATAATGTGCTTTCTTAACTATCGAATTCGTTAATAACCTTGTTAAACTCCGAGCCGTTTTTTGAGCTGTGCAATAACCGAGTGAGATTTTATGCGTTCTTTTCCTTCCACCCGAATGAGACGCCTGCGTGCGCAAGACTTTTCCCGCCGCTTGGCTCGGGAAAACCAACTGTCCGTCGACGACCTGATCTACCCGATCTTTGTCACCGAAGGCGAGAACAACCGCGAAGCCGTCCCGTCTATGCCGGGCGTCGAGCGATTGAGTTTGGACTTATTACTGGTTGAAGCAGCACAATGGGTGGAGCTAGGCATTCCGATGGTGGCTATTTTTCCGGTAACGCCGCCGGAAGCTAAGTCACTGATGGCCGAAGAGGCCTACAACCCCGACGGACTTGCCCAAAGAGCGGTTCAATTACTGAAGCAGAATTTTCCAGAATTGGGCGTCATGACCGATGTGGCATTGGACCCATTCACAACACACGGCCAAGACGGCATCATTGATGACAACGGCTACGTGCTTAACGACATCACCAAAGAGATCTTGGTAAAACAAGCGCTTTCTCATGCCGAAGCCGGTGCCGATGTGGTTGCACCGTCTGACATGATGGACGGTCGAATTGGCGCGATTCGCGAAACCTTAGAAGCTAACGGTCACGTAAACACCTTAATCATGGCTTACTCTGCCAAGTACGCTTCGGCCTACTACGGCCCATTTCGCGACGCGGTAGGCTCTGCTGGCAATTTGAAAGGCGGTAACAAGTACACTTATCAAATGGACCCCGCCAACAGCAACGAAGCCTTGCACGAGGTTGCCTTAGACATTCAAGAAGGCGCAGACATGTTTATGGTCAAGCCCGGCATGCCTTATTTGGATATCGTGCGACGTGTGAAAAGCGAATTGGAAGTACCCACCTACGCTTATCAAGTAAGCGGCGAGTACGCGATGATTTGTGCGGCGGCACAAAATGGTTGGCTCAACCTAGAAGCAACCGTAATGGAATCTTTGCTGGGTTTTAAACGCGCCGGCGCCGATGGAATTCTTACCTACTTTGCGCCACTTGCGGCTAAATTATTGCGAGAAGCAAATTAATTTATCGAGTCGAAAAGCCATAAGCTAGAAAAGTACTTTTCACCGAAACTCTGTTAAACATCAATTGGAAATAAAAAGCTATGCCACAATTTACCGATGTCACCATCACTAAAAAAGCGAATATTTATTTTGATGGTAAGGTCACTAGTAGAACCGTTCTCTTTGCCGATGGCAGCAAAAAAACGCTAGGAATTATGCTTCCGGGTGAATACGAGTTTGGCACCGATGCCAAAGAGTTGATGGAAATTCTTGCCGGTGATTTGGAGATTCAATTACCCGGCGAAGATTGGAAAACCGTTACCGGTGGAGAGTCTTTCGAAGTTCCTGCTAATTCCAGCTTCAAGCTAAACATCAAAACCGTTACCGATTACTGCTGTAGTTATCTCGACTAAGTTCAAATACCGAACTCGGTAATCGTGCCTTAAAGCGAATGATCAATGGCTCAGACCTTATCGACTCAATCTCAGATTCACAAAGTCTAAGATCTAGATAGCCTGAGCCATATTTATAAATCTGCATTCAATACTCTATTTAGGTTTTAGGAACCGCTGATTAACTCACACGAGATTTAATCAACAAGTAGACATTGAAAATACGATTGCCAACTTTCTACAATTTTAGTCACTTACAATTTTAGTCACTTACAATTTTAGTCACTTACAATTTTAGTCACTTACAATTTTTGAAACTGACCAAACGCACTTGATTCGCTGGAAGCTTGAGTTGATTCAGAACTTCGCTTAAACCACTTCTTGTTTTTCAACTTCTTCGGTATCCGCTTCAGATAATGGCTGTGACGAATCCGATTTTTGAGAGTAAGCACTTTTCGAGACTTCTTCGGGCTCTTGCCACAAACCCGAAATACGCAAATACAATTCGGTAAACTCCTGAGCAACCTTGTGTTTCGCACTCATGAAAACCACAGGTTTGTGCTCGCGGTGCGACTCCCGAATTTTAATTGAGCTGGACAAAAAAGGTTTTAATACGGGAAGACCTTCTGCCTCTAACTCAGCAACCGCTTCTGCTGGAAGACGTGCCTGAGCATTAAACTGATTGATAACAATGCCTTCAATTTCTAACTCATCGTTGTGATCTTCACGAACTTCTTTAATGTTCTCCAAAAGCTCGTACAAGGCTTTACGGCTGAATACGTCGCAATCGAAAGGAATAATGCATTTATCACAGGCAATGAGCGCCGATAGCGAATAAAAATTTAATACCGGCGGAGTATCGATATAAATTTCATCGTAAATTTTCGATAACTCTTTTAAGAAACTGCGCAACTTGTAAATTTTATGACGGGAAACGAGTTTTGACTCTAGATCGATAAGATCAGAATTGGCGGAAATTAAATATAAATTATCGAACTTGGTTTTCCGAACAAAATCATCGGCGGTTAAATCACGAAAACTGTAATTAATTTGCGAATCAAAAAACTCACCAATGCCAACAATATTGTCATTGCCATCGTGGCCTAAATAGTGAGTGCTGTTCGCCTGGGGATCAATATCAACCACAAGCGCTTTTTTACCTTGTTGAGCGGCAACCGCGGCGAGATTGCACGTAATTGTCGACTTACCTACACCACCCTTACGGTTAAAGATTGCTCGTATCATGTTTCCCCCAAGATTTAACAGAGATCGCTAAGAGCTAACCCTACACCGAACGTTGCGATCGACCTTTAAGATATTAACGAATGAGACAAAGTCATTCTGAAGGAAACTTGCTAAAAAATCATCTTTTACACAGGGAAATCACAGCAACGGCTAAAAAAAAGGGCGATATTTATTTTTATAATTAATGAGTCTGAGTAAGTAAAAAAATATTCGTTTATCAAATAAAAATAGCTGTAATTTAAAAATATAAATTGTTAATGACGCATTAATTTAAAAATCATTAGTTTTAGTCTTGAACGGTATAAGTATCTTCGAATTGAAAACATACCGCTGGCCATCAACCAAATTTTCATATTGTTATTCAGCGTGGTTCGAAATCACCAAATTAAAGAACACAAACCGAAAACAAAACTTAATCAATGCAAAACATCAAGAACAATCGCTTGTGCTGAAAAACAGCAAAGCTACGAACAAACAGGAGGATGAACGTCGAAAAAGGGATAAATAAATGGGAGGGTTTGTGATGGCTCTTACGAACCATCACAAGCGCAATTTAGATCGCTACAACTTCTTCAGCTTGTGGACCTTTTTTGCCGTCAGTAACGGTCATTTCAACTTTTTGACCTTCTGCCAATGATTTGAAACCGTCACCAACGATGGCGCTGAAGTGAACGAAAACGTCTGGACCTGATTCTTGAGAGATGAATCCAAAACCTTTGGTTTCATTAAACCATTTAACAGTACCGATAGTTTTAGCCATAAAGATAATCCTGTGATTGTGTAAATTTGGGCCATATGGGCAAAGTGTGTGTTAAATACGGTTTGTTGCTTTGCATACAGGACGTGGCACTGCTGGTTTGATGCCAAAGGCAAGAAGCAGGTGTAACGTGGAGCGGTATAACAAGTGACAAGATACTACCGAAATTTAAGCACTATCATCCTACTGAAAGACCATTAAAAGGCAAGTAAAAATACGCTTAATTTGCTTGCTTTTGATAAACGGGCAGATTTATGTACGAATTCGGGATATTAGTTGAATTAACGCGCCACATTTGTCGATTTTTATGACGCAGGCGGCTCTCATTTTCGTGAAAAACCCGCCTACTTGATCCAATTTTTAGAGTGGAACCAGTGTTTGTTCTAATAGAGAAGTGTATTGGTCGGCTCTTAAGCGAGGCCCAAACTGACAAACCAAGGTCGCAGACGCCAAACTTGCTAATCGACCGGCATCGGCAAAGCTGTGTCCTTGAGTAATTGCGTACATAAAAGCACCAGCGAACAGATCTCCAGCACCATTGGTATCAATTGGTTCAACCTTGTGTGGCTCGACTTGAATCAGTTGTTCGCCGTCAAATAGCAATGCACCTTTTGAGCCCCGCGTTAGCGCGAAAGATTTTGTGTACTTTTTCAACGCCTCAACCGCATCGTCCAGTGTTGAAGCTCCGGTAAAATCCATCGCCTCAGCCTCATTGCAGAACAATAGATCAACACCCTCACCGATCATCTCCAACAAAGGCTCTTTAAAATAAGCCACCATAGCCGGATCAGAAAAGGTTAATGCGGTTTTAACGCCGTTTTGTGATGCATGCTCACGAAGCTTTAAAACCGCCTCGCGCGCAGTTGGTGATGACGAAAGATAACCCTCAATGTAAATGTATTTACTGTTGGCGGCCACAGACAGATGCAACTGATCCACGCCAACGGTTTCGCTGATCCCTAAAAAGGTATTCATGGATCGCTCCGCATCGGGAGTAATCAGCACCAAACATTTGCCGCTAATCCCGTGGTGTTCGGCAAATTTTGGAAGATAATCCACTTGAGCACTTTGCAAATCGTTCAAATAAAAACGACCATCATCGTCGTCGGCCAATTTACAGCTATAAAAGGTCTTCGCGCCAAAATAACTCGCAGCAATCACGGTATTGCATGCCGAACCACCGCTGGCTCGTTTCGAAGCAACTAGATGGCCTTCAAGATGCGCCAGTAATTCTTGCTGACGTGTCTCATCAACCAAGGTCATAAAGCCTTTTTCAACGCCAAATTTCGCTAGATCAGCATCCGTCACTTCAATTTCGGTATCGACAAGTGCATTGCCAATTGCGTAAATATCGTACTTTTCCACGTATTTTTCGTCTCTGTTGCGGTATTGATTGGGAAAGTTTAGCTTACACTAAACAACACACCAAAAACCTTATCCATGTCTGTTCTAGAACTCTCACTGAGCGCTCAGATCAAACGCGGGATGCAATTAATCGGTTTGATCTATAAACTCGCCCAGTATGACTAAAGCAGCACGTAAGAAATCACCCGCCAAATCCCGAAGTAAGAAAACCAAACGCAGTTTTAAACAAAAACTATTTCGTTTTTTTCTCTACTGCACATTTATTTTTATTACCGTATCGCTGATTGGTTTTGCCATTATCGACTACACGGTAACGCAAAAATTTGATGGCAGAAAATGGGCTCTGGCCGCCCGAGTTTATGCCCGCCCACTGGAAATTTATCCCGGCGCCAATCTCACCATAGAAATGTTGAAAGACGAGCTTTCCGGTTTGTCCTATCGATTTGTAGCTAACCCTGCCAGTCCACAACAAGCCGCTTTTGGCAGCAGTGCTGCTGAAATTTATTTACCGGCCCGCAAAGTCAACGAACAACGCTTCGAAGCACAAAAAATACGCGTCGAATTCGCAAACAATCGCATCGAACGCGTTACCAGTAACGGCAAACCTCTTACAGACGTCGTGCTATTTAGTCCTATGGAGATTGGTGCAATTTACCCGGCCACCGGAGAAGATCGTATTTTGGTGCGCCTTCAAGAAATACCACCGCTGTTGGGCGAAGCATTAATTGCGGTCGAAGATAAAAACTTCGTAAACCACCACGGTATATCTCTAAAATCCATTGCCCGAGCCATACTCGCGAACCTACAAGCGGGTCAGCTGGTACAAGGTGGTAGCACCATTACTCAGCAGCTGGTTAAAAACCTGTATTTAAGCAATGAGCGCTCTTTAACACGCAAATTGCTCGAAGCAGCCATGACCATTTCTCTCGAATTACACTATTCAAAAGCCGAGATATTAGAAACCTATATCAATGAAGTGTATTTAGGCCAAGCAGGACGACGAGCCATTCACGGTTTTGCACTGGCCTCTAAGTTTTACTTCAATAAATCCGTTGATCAGTTAAATACCGAAGAGATTGCCTTGTTAGTGGGCATGGTCAAAGGTGCCTCTTATTACAATCCGAAACGACACCCCGAAAGAGCCAAAAATCGCCGCGATACAGTTTTGACCGTCATGGCTGACAACGGCTTAATCGAGAAAAGTCAGGCTGAACAATTAGCGGCAAAGAAAATTGCATTGGCGCCTGCCGAACAAAATCAACACGCCTTCCCAAGCTTTATCGATGTCGTCAAAGAGCAATTATTACGGGATTATCAACTCGAAGATTTGCAATCAGAAGGCTTGCAGATCTACACAACTCTCGCTCCCAGCTTGCAAAGAAGTGTCGAAAAAACCATTCAGCAAAAGCTTTCAGATTTGGAGCGCAGTTATTCCATAACACGCAATACCTTGCAAAGCTCAGCGGTGTTTACCGCCGTTGGCAGTGGCGAAATCTTAGCGGTTGTTGGTGACAGAAACACCTCCTTCGACGGTTTTAATCGAGCTTTAAATGCCAAGCGACCCATAGGCTCTTTAATAAAACCAGCGGTTTATTTAACGGCGTTAGAAAGCCGTCGATACACATTGGCTACACCGCTGGACGATTCCCCGGTCAACATTGTCGTCGAGCAAAACAAAACGTGGCAGCCGCAGAACTTCGATCATCAAAGTCATGGACAGGTGCCGCTCTTTTCTGCACTGGCAAATTCGTACAACCAATCGGCAGCGCGGCTGGGAATGGATTTAGGCGTTGATCGAATCAGCTCAACCGTTAAGCGTTTGGGAATCGATGCAGAAATCCCTCAGGTTCCGGCATTAATTCTTGGCTCACTGGATCTGACCACTTATCAAATGAGCAACTTTTATCACACCATTGCTAACGACGGCATCTATACGCCGCTACGAGCTATTCGCAGCATTTACACGCCCGATGGTAAACGTTTGCAACGATTTGGTTTAGAAAGCAAAGAAGTGGTTGCCAGCGAAAATGCATACCTGCTGGATTTCGCCCTGCAAATTAATGCCCATCAAGGTACCGGAAAATCCATTTACAACACGCTGCCAGAATCTCTTGCGGTTGCCGGCAAAACCGGTACCACCAACGATCAACGCGACAGCTGGTTCGCCGGTTACAGCGGCGATCTTTTAGGTGTTGTTTGGGTTGGCGCTGACGATAACCAACCCTTGCCATTAACAGGTTCAACCGGTGCCTTGAATATTTGGAAAGATGTTTTTCGCCAGGTGCCCACCAGAGGAATTGAAAAGCTCAAACCGGCCCGAATTGACTTTCAATGGGTCGATGCACAAACCGGGTTAATAAGCGGCCCAAACTGCAAGCAAGCTTTATCATTACCATTTATTGATGGGACAGAGCCTTCTCAAAAGGCGAGGTGTGAATACATTCAAACGCCCGTAAAACCCTGGTGGCGGAGAATTCTGGGAGGCCAGTAGTTATTGAGCCGTTCAGCAAATACTTATCTTAACGATGTGTTAGCGAATAAATTTAGGCGAAGGTAAAAACTGTGTAACAAATTGGCGGTTTGACTATCCGTTTCGCACAAATTCAAGGTACAAACAACATCATCATGGACTTATCGCTTGCCAGCGCGGGTTACACCGTTAAACATTTCTGATTAATTCAACGGTGATTTACTCAGAAACTTTATTTTAAATAGACTAAGAAACATGCCGTACGAATTATTAAAATCATTGGCTTACCGTAAAGTTGGTAAACGCGAGCTTATTGCGGTCACACTCAGTTGCGTATTAACGGGTTGTGTAGCCACTCAGCCGACCGCCACAGCACCGGTTATTCCCGGCCAAACCCAAGAGAATTCGAGCTCGGCGCCCACTAACAAAGCGCCAGCACCAACACAGGCACCCTCTCAACAACTCGCCTTATTAAACAGTAAGTTATACCAAGCTAATCAGGCTCTTGACCAAGGCAAGCCTGAAAAAGCCATTGAGATAGCAGAGCAAAGTCTAAGATTAGATCGCTCAGATGCTCGCTTCTACCTAATTCTTAGTGAAGCGCACTGGGTCATGGGCAATTACGATCTGGCCAGAAATTTCGCTCGACAAGGACTACGATATGTAAGGCCCTCACAAACAGACATCAAACAAAAATTGCACAAATTTACCCAGATTTAAACGCAGCGGAAGAGACATAATCTTAGTATTTGCTTATATTTAGCGTAATATCTAAACAAATCAGAAGTGACTTAACCGATACACCTAACCACTTTTGGTACTACTCATGCTTTAATTGGGTAGACGTCACAAAACCGTACTTGATGTAGTCGCGCGTAATAGAAATTGTGGGCACCGTAAAATAAAATTTTACTGATAACTTTTCGTAATTCACCGACAATACTTAAGCATAGATGCTCGATAAAGCATTCTAAGATTGCCGTGAAATTACACGACAAAGTGAGCACAGACAGAGTTAGGCTTCGTAAAAGTCAAAGTCAGGTCTGCTAACGTTAAAATCCGTCGTGTAATGCTCGAAGATATCCACAAACAGATTTCTTGTACGAACCGTCCATCAATACTGGTCTAATATAGTTTGATAAAGGCGAACAAAGTGCCCAACGACGATATGAATAGTAGTAATCCGTTATCCCAAACCAATCAGACCGCTGCTCAGCTAAGCAATGCTGAAAAACAACTCGTCGCGCGCTTAAAGTCCTGCCAAAAAATCACCTGTGACTTTACCGAAGATCAATTTAGACCCTTTTATAACGCTCTAGACGAACGTATTGCTCAAGCAATACGCAACGCAAGCACCAACGCAGAGCAACGCTACTTTTACGATGTTCAGCGTCATCTAAGACACAACATCGAAGAACTTAAACGTCACCTTATCGGTTATATTGGCGAGTCCTTTGTTAAATTTAAATCCGGTAATCTCGATACTCACGCCAATATCAATGAAAAAACCAATTTGTCGTTGGTTGAAAATGAAGCGCTAGAAGAAGAAATTGCCATCAGCTCTGCGGCCCGACGCGCAGACACAAAATACGTAGAAATACTGTGGTCAATACAAAAACGCTTCTCCGAACTGATTAACCAACAGCCCGTCAATGACAGCAACAATCCCGTCGCACCTATTCAGTTTTGCGACGCTTTACGGCGAGCATTAGGTGTTTTAAAGCTTGAATCAAAAGTTAAACTGCTTGCTTACGAAGAATTTGAACGCACTTTTACTAACGAATTAGAATCTCTGCTTGAGCAAATTAATCGTTACTTAGTCGGTGAAGGCATTCTTCCAGAACTCAATTTTCATCAACAAGGCAGCGCCCAAGTGGCCAAAGCCGTTGCTGCCTCGGAATTCGACACCAATATCGAAGCCAATGGCGACTTCGAGTCGGCTTATTTGCAAGCTCAACAAAATAATCCGGAAGCAAGCTTAAAAAATCAGACTAATTTAATGCGCGCTATCCGCGAGATTCAAAACTTCGGCGCCCCAGAACCCACTTCGCAGGCTCCGCAGCCAACTCATTTTGCCAACCCGGTGCCCTTGCAATCACTCATAGGTTTTAACGGCAACTTTGCGGCACTCAACCAAGCAAACTTGTCTGGAGGTTCACCCCCAGTTATGGGCGGTGCCGCCGGTGGTCGCCACATGCAAGTCATCACCAACCAGCAGTTGGTTGGTGCTCTGCAAGCCATGCAGGAACAAATTTTAAATATCCGCCAAGCTGGCGTAGAAGCCTTGCAACCTGTAGATGTCGCTGCGGTTACTGCACAATTGAGTGAAGAGCTCGCGAAAGAAAATAAGGATGGCGCCGTTGAAGGCAAGGACATGCACGTTATCGAGCTGGTTGGAATGCTGTTCGATTACATGCTTTCCGATGATTGCCTTCCCGATAACATCAAGGCGTTGTTGAGCTACCTACACACGCCCTATTTAAAAGTAGCCTTTATGGACCCAGAGTTTTTCGAGCAGGCCGAGCATCCCGCACGCTTGTTACTTAATAATCTCGCCGAAGCTGGGGTACGCTGGGTTTCTAATGATGGCTCCAATCAGTACGAGATTTACGACAAAATCAAAGCCATTGTTTCTAGTATTCTCGAAGAGTTCAAAGACGACGTTAAACTCTTTGCCGAGTTGTTAGTGGAGTTTAGCTCGTACACGAAAAAGATTTTGCGCAAACAAGAACTCATGGAAAAACGTGCCATGGAAAAAGTCCATGGTGAAGAAAAACTGCGTGAAGTTAAAATTCGCGTTAACGCAGAAGTAAGAAAACGTACCGACGGTAAAGAAATGCCATCGGCGGTATTGTTGCTGTTATTGCAACCTTGGTCAGATTATTTGTCATTCATACTGCTGCGCTTTGGCACCGAGTCTGAACAATGGCGTCGAGCGGTAAGCGCCGTTGACGACGTGATCTGGGCGGTCGCCCCCAAGCAAAGTGCCAATGAGCGAGCTCGACAAATGGAAATGCAAGCTGAGCTTTTGGATTATTTAGAAGCCGGTTTAGAAACCATTGGTTACGATCAGGTTAAGGGTCGCAAACTCATCGATGCAGTAACCGCTCTTCAAAAAGCTGCGCTCGCACAAAAGACCGTAGAAGTTGCACCGGCGCCAATGCGATCTAAACTTGAAGCGATGGCAGAGAAAAAAGCGGGTACACCTGTTCAAGCCAAAGAAAAACTCTCTGAAGACGAGGCTCGATTAGTTGAGAGCTTGAAAATGATTGAGTTTGGAACCTGGTTTGAATTTGATAAAGGCCGCCGATTGAAAGTCGCTTGGTATAACTCGAAAACATCGCACTACATGCTTGTCGATCAAACCGGCAAAAAAGTGGGCATGAAAACCGGGTTAGAATTAGCCAGAGACATGATCGCCAGGAAAGCCCGCGTGATCGTTGGCAGTACCAAACCCTTTTTTGAAAGAGCACTGGAAAATATTTTCGAAACCATGAATACCAAAAAGGCCAGTGCCGGAGCCTAATTTGCCATGACTCGCGAACCCGATAATGCACCGCGAGATAAGGAACGTCGAAAAAAGAAACGCCATATATTAAGAGACAACGTTGAAGTAGTCTCTACGGATCACCAACCGCTCGGCAGAATTGCCGATGTTCATGAAGAAGGCTTCATGACCTATGGCGCCACCGAATTGGAAGTGGGAGAAGTTTACGATCTGATCTTCTATTTGCCCGTCAATACGCTAAAACAGTCAACCGTTGAGCTGTCGGCCATCTGTCTTTGGCAGAGTATAGCGATGAGTTCTGAGCCGGAATCTTTTTGGCACGGATTTCAGATCACACGTATTTCACCAAAATACCAAGACGTTTTAGAGCAAATCATAAAAGTACAAAGTTATTAAAAGACACCGATTCAACTGAACGCCTTAAACAAAAAAAGCTGCCAGTGGGCAGCTTTTTTATTATTCGCAGTTCAATGAAAAATACATCACAAGCTTTTCATGACTTTCTCGCACGCATCTAACGTAAACTGAATATCGTCATCCGAGTGAGCTGCTGACATAAATCCAGCTTCATAAGAAGCAGGTGCAAGATAAACACCTTCTTTTAACATGCCATGGAAAAAGCGATTAAATTTTCCGGTATCACACGCCATTACCTGCTGGTAATTGGTGATTTTGTCTTCTTCGGTAAAAAAGAAACCAAACATACTACCGGCAGAGTTCGTGGTAAAAGGCATCTCAAGCTTATCGGCAACTTCGCGCATACCGGCGACTAATTTATCGGTAGAGGCGACGAGCTTGTCATAAAATCCGTCTTGCTGAATTAAGTTGAGATTAGCAAGACCGGCCGCCATGGCTACAGGGTTTCCAGATAGAGTACCCGCTTGATAAATTGGACCCAAAGGTGCGATCTGCTCCATTACGTCGCGTCTGCCACCAAATGCTCCAACCGGCATACCACCGCCGATAACCTTGCCCAGCGTAGTTATATCGGCAGTTACACCATAATAACCCTGCGCGCCTTTTAGGCTAACTCGAAAACCCGTCATTACCTCATCGGCAATCAACAGTGCACCGGATTCATTACATTGCTGACGCAGGCATTCTAAGAATCCCGGAATCGGCGGAACGCAATTCATATTGCCAGCGACCGGCTCAACAATAACGCAAGCAACCTGTTCGCCGAGTTCAGCAAAGGCTTGTTTGACACCTTCGATATCGTTGTAGGTCAAGGTGATGGTGTGTTCAGCCAGAGAAGCCGGAACACCGGGAGAACTGGGAACCCCCAAGGTCAAGGCGCCAGACCCGGCTTTGATCAGCAGTGAATCACTGTGGCCGTGGTAACAACCTTCAAACTTAATGATTTTATCACGGCCGGTAAAACCACGAGCAAGACGAATCGCACTCATGGTCGCTTCGGTACCGGAGCTAACGAATCGCACCAAATCCATACCAGGAATAATTTGGCACAACTGCTCGGCAAGAGTTGTTTCGATTTCAGTCGGCGCGCCAAAACTCAAACCGTATTGAATTTTATCGATAACCGCTTGAATAACGTCGGGATGAGCATGACCAACAATCATTGGCCCCCAAGACTGAACGTAATCTACGTAACGTTTTCCGTCTACATCATACAAGTAGGCGCCTTTAGCTTTTTCAAAAAATACCGGCGTACCACCCACGGCTTTGAACGCCCGAACCGGTGAATTTACACCACCGGGAATGAAGTTTTTGGCACTTTCAAATAATTGTTCTGAACGATTCATCTCAGGGTCCTTGCTTGGGCACAAACTTAAAGACCGCTATTGTGCCACCGAAATCACAAAATTTCAGAACCTAAAGCATTCAAATCTAAGAAATAGGGTTTTCAGCCGGAACCAGAGTACGATCGGGAATAGGATTACCCATACCAATTAGACGACCACGAGCTAAGCACGACCACACGTACTTTTGCGCATTACCAACACCCACGTGCAGCGGCAGACCATGAGCAAACTCACAAGCAACGGCGGCACCAAGCGTAGAGGTGCAGCGCATTTCAGATAATGGTGACTTATCTTGATTGACGTAACTCTGAATCAATCCTCGCTGTCCATACAGTTTTCCAGAACGGACTTCACTGTAGTTCTCGGTACCGGTGATCAAAACATGCTGGCAGCCGGTTTCTAAAATCTCGGCCGCGCAGGCGTCTGCCGAATCGGCAAAATCTGATAACAAAAAGGCTTGATTGAGTGTTGCCACCGAAATGTAAGCACGAGGCAGCAGCAAAGACTTAATGGCTTCTAGAACCTCAATGGTGGAGCGCTGGTGATCGTTTACGGTCGCAAATGATTTGGGTTCTACAATCAAGGGGATATCGGGGTAATCAACCAAAACCGAATGAAGTGCCTCGACATTTTCTAGCGAACCTAAAAAACCAGCTTTAATGACTTTTACCGGAATATCCTCCAGCAGGGTTCGCATCTGTTCCAACACCAGCTCCGACGAGGTTGGAACAATTTTTTTAACTTCGCGAGTATCACAAACAAAAGTTGAGGTCTGCACCGTTAACGACTGGCAATGCAACGACATGCAAGTTTCGATATCCGCCTGTAATCCTCCAGCACTGCTAGGATCGTGTCCGTTCAAACACAATATAACTGGAATATTAGCGCGTTCTAGCGACTTTAACATTTTATAGCCTCAAAGCTCAGACATTTGGGTACAGAATAAAACCGGCAAACTCGAAAAACGGACAGATGATAAGAACCACCCGTAAGACAGACTTTAATAAATTATCGTTTACTTTGGTTTAACTTCGACATTGAAAATAAAAAGAACAATATTCATTTTTTAGATAACTGCAAAATAATCGATTTATAGCAATAAGATTATTGAGCCGACTTTAAAAATTTGAATTTTGTACTTCCATTTTAGAAAAAAAACACAGGCCTCTTGCCAGTGGACTTTCTGAATAATTTTGGTAGTACTCAAAGTCTAGCCGATCGTGAACAATTGGTTTACACCTTAAAACCTCAATTACTAATGAATTCATCGCTAATTTAGCGAAGAAAAAATACTCAACAACGTACCCGAGAATTCACTAGCGTTTAAATTCGTATAAGTACTTACAAATAAGTATTTTAGCGACTTTATCTAGAAATCCAGCCCGGCCTATGATAGCGATTAAAGTACGTACTCGTTATTCATTTTTCAAGAGAAGGGAATCAATCTCTAGTTTAAGCTGCTACAAAAAAATGCTTAAAATTGTTCATCCCGCACTATTTTACGCAATCGCAAAGAGTAAAACCTTTGTCCGCTTAGCAAAAAATTAACCTCAAAATATTTATTTGAGCAGCCACGCCAAACTTTTGTGAAAAATGCAAAAAATTTATACAACATTCAACACGGGTTTATACATCTAATATTACTTAATGCCGAATTTAGACAAATATTGAACGAACGAGAAAAAATCCCCAACATACCAATCAGGTAACTATCAGGTTTATAAAAAGAAACTTTGATAAACTCAGACTTTATTCAAGAACGCACCAGAGACACAAGCAAATGTAGAGACACAGGCAAATGTCGCTAATTTCAAAAACGATAAGGGATTGAAATTGTATAGAAACAGGAAGCGGTTTAGAAACAGGAAGTGGTATAGAAACAGAAAGTTGTATAGTAACGGGAAATAGGATTGTCAATTTCTACACCCTGATTAAATCATGGAAGAGTTAATCAAAGCTTTCTATAGTTTCCGACAAAATTTAACAACACAGCTCGGTTTTACGCAAAATCCCCAAAATTATCCTCCCAACGACCGCGATTAATTTTAGAAAATTGACCTACAAACTGTAGCTGTATTGCTGATAAATTCGAAATACTGGCTTTCAAATTTAGAAACAACTGAATTCCATTCTAAATAATCGTTCATATTTACTGCTCAGTGCATCCATTACAACGTCTAAAAAACCACTTAGAAAAAATCAAAAAAAAAGCCTGAATTGACCTTCAGGCTTTTAAAAAAATAATCATTTAAATAAATTGATAACCGTTAAAACCGCGGTTCTTGAGTTTTTTACGTTTTCTCTAGAATGGTCTTACCACCACTAATATTACGATGGCTAACAAAAAGAGGACTGGCACTTCATTGAACCAACGAAAATACACATGGCTTTTGGTATTTTCATCGCGTGCAAATCTTTTTAAATGAGCGCCACACATATGATGGTAACCAATCAATAAAACCACCAAGGTTAATTTAGCGTGCATCCAACCCGACGAAAAATAATAACTCGCATTAAATGTGAGCATCCAAATACCAAAAATAAGTGTACCTAACATACAAGGCGTACCCATGCCTTTGTATAACTTGCGTTCCATCACCTTGAATCTTTCTTTACCGGCCTCATCTTCACACATCGCGTGATACACAAATAACCTTGGTAAATAAAAAAGTACCGCAAACCAGGCAATCACAAAAAATATATGAATCGCTTTAACCCAAAGCATTAATTTCCCCCTTAAACACGAACACAAACTTAAAAACTGCAATTTAGGCTTATGATTTACATACGATCAATCGCCACTAAGTCACTAGGGTTGTAAAGACTGATATAGTCTGAATTCCCCGAGAATGTGGTAGTATGGTAACTGTTTTGTCGCCTATTATCCTAAAAAACCCAAATTATTATGCACTGTCCTTTTTGTAGCGCCGAAGACACCAAAGTCATCGATTCCCGCTTGGTCGCCGAGGGCGATCAGGTTCGTAGACGCCGTGAATGCATGTCGTGTAGGGAACGATTCACAACCTACGAATTGGCGGAGCTGTTAATGCCAAGGGTTATTAAAAATAACGGTATTCGCGAACCCTTTGACGAAGCCAAACTCAGAGCCGGTTTGCTCAGAGCGTTAGAAAAACGCCCGGTAAGTACCGAGCAAATCGAATCGGCCATTGCTCAAATCAAACATTATTTGCAAGCCACTGGTGAGCGAGAAATTAAATCACTCATTATTGGTGAGCGTGTTATGCAGGCACTGCGTAGTTTAGATGAAGTTGCTTACGTACGATTTGCCTCGGTGTATCGACGTTTCAAAGATTTGAATGAATTCCGCCAAGAGATCGACCGCCTCGAAAAGAAAGAACCGTCTTAAGCATTTACAGATTCGTTCGGCACTGCGCCCAATACTCGCTCAATTCATTCTTAAAATTTGATAACGCAACATTGCATCATGGCAATTACCAACATCGATTACGAATTTATGGCCAGAGCTCTGCAATTAGCAGAGCGTGGTTTATTAACAACATCGCCCAATCCCAGAGTTGGCTGCGTAATTACCCACGGTGAGCGCATTATTGGCGAAGGCTTCCACATTGAGGCCGGAACCGGCCATGCCGAAGTCAATGCGCTGCAATCTATCGATGCAAGTGATACCAGTGTTGGTGCCACCGCTTACGTAACCTTAGAGCCGTGCAGTCACCACGGCAGAACCGGGCCTTGCTGTGAAGCCTTAGCAACGGCAGGCATTGCGCGAGTGGTGTACGCCATGACCGATCCAAACCCATTGGTTGCAGGTCGTGGTATTCGCTATCTTGAGCAACAAGGTATTCAGGTCGATGGCCCAGTTTGCGAATCACAAGCAATGGCGCTGAATCCGGGCTTTATCAAACGCATGCAAACCAATAAACCGTTTGTACGCCTAAAACTCGCCATGAGTTTAGATGGCAGAACGGCCATGGCCAGCGGTGAAAGCCAGTGGATCACCGGCCCCAAGGCGCGCGCCCAAGTACAAAAACTGCGCGCACGCAGCTGCGCCGTGGTGACCGGTCACAGCACCGTCACGGCGGATAACGCACGCCTCACGGTGCGCGTCTCAGAATTACCCGAACAAACCTACGCGCCCTTAAAAAATCACCCCCAAAGTCGAGGCATGAGACGCCCACTGCGAGTGGTGCTGGATTCCAACGCATCGCTCAGCGGCCACGAAGATTTCTTTCACGAACAAAGCGAATGCCTTTGGGTGACCGCTGGCGCCAAACCCGCACACATATTGCCAACCATCGAATGGAAGACACTGCCATCGAAAAGCGGCAAAGTCGATCTCAACGATCTGCTCGACGATCTCGCTTCACGTCAATGTAACGAGGTGTTGGTGGAGTGCGGCGCAACCCTTGCGGGAAGCTTTATCGAGCAAAAACTTGTCGATGAGTTGGTTATATTTGTTGCACCGGTCATATTGGGTTCAAGCGCCCGGCCACTGCTGCAATTGGACATTCAATCGATGTCAGACAAGCTCGAAATGGACATCACAGATATAAGAGCCGTCGGCCAAGATTGGCAGATCACGGCGAAACCAAAGCCTTAATCGGACCTATTTTATGTTTACAGGTATCATCGAAGCGGTGGGAGAAGTCGCCGCATTGGAGCCCAAATCGGGCGATTTACGCGTTAGAATTAAAACCGGAAAACTCGATCTCTCCGACGTTCAACTGGGCGACTCCATTGCCACCAACGGCGTGTGTCTAACCGTGGTTGATCTACCGGGAGATGGCTACTGGGCCGACGTGTCAGTAGAAACCATCGCCTTAACAACGGTCAAGCAATGGAAAATTGGCTCAAAGGTTAACCTTGAAAAAGCGTTGATGCCGCAAAGCCGTTTAGGCGGTCACATCGTCAGCGGCCACGTTGATGGTTTAGGTGAAGTTATCAGCCGTGAAACCGAAGCCCGTGCCGAACAATTTCGCATTCGCGCACCACAAGAATTAGCCAAATACATCGCTCACAAAGGCTCTATCACTATTGATGGTACCAGCCTGACGGTTAACGCCGTGTCGGGCAACGAGTTTCAACTTACCATTGTGCCACACACCATCGCCGAGACCATTATCGGCACCTATAAAACCGGCACAAAGGTCAACCTAGAAGTGGATGTTATTGCCAGATACCTAGAGCGGCTACTCACCGGTGGTACTGAAAACCATAACAATCACTCAAAAATCGATATAAACTTTCTCGCCGAGCACGGCTTCGCCAAAAACTAGGCGACACGAAGCAGGCTTTTACGCGCCAGCTCGGTTACAATGCCGGCAAAAACCATAACTTATAAATTCGTTTAACGAGCAAGCTATGCAACTAAATACCGTAGAAGAACTGATCGAAGATATCCGCCAGGGTAAAATGATCATTCTCATGGATGACGAAGACAGAGAGAACGAAGGCGACCTTATCATGGCCGCCGACATGGTACGTCCACAAGACATCAATTTTATGGCGACTCACGCCCGTGGACTTATCTGCTTAACCCTTACCGAGCAACGCTGCCGCACCCTTGAGTTACCCTTAATGGTAACCAACAACCAAGCAGCGCACTCAACCAACTTTACGGTATCGATTGAAGCCGCCGAAGGTGTTACCACCGGTATTTCCGCGGCCGATCGCGCGCGTACCGTGCGCGCTGCGGTTTCACCCACCGCGGCTGCTCGTGACATAGTGCAACCGGGCCATATTTTTCCGTTGATGGCGCAACCGGGCGGCGTATTAAGTCGCGCAGGCCATACCGAAGCAGGTTGTGATTTAGCACGTCTTGCCGGTCGTGAACCTGCCTCGGTGATTGTTGAAGTGATGAACGAAGACGGCACCATGGCGCGCCGTTCCGATCTCGAAAAATTCGCTAAAACTCACAACCTTAAAATTGGCACCATTGCCGATTTGATTCATTACCGTTCGGTAAAAGAGCAAACCGTTGAGCGCACCAACGAGCGTAAAGTCGATACCGTTCACGGTGAGTTTAACCTTTACACCTATCGCGATTTGGTTACTAACGAATACCACTTTGTACTGGCCAAAGGTGACATTGATCCCGAAATTCCAGTACCGGTGCGCGTTCACGTGTTAAATACTGCCCGCGATATTTTGGGCATTCTTCGCGAGACCGATAAAAAATACAGCTCTTGGACGCTTCAAGACGCCCTTTCCTACGTTCAAAGTGAAGGTTCAGGCGTTGTGGTGTTGATTTGCCACTCAATGTCTACCCAAGACATCGAAGAAAGCATCGATTGGTTACTCAGTGGTAAACAAAGCCAACCGCCGGGCAACGCGGCCTATCGCCAAGTGGGTGCAGGCGCGCAAATGCTGCGCGATTTGGGGGTGCGTAAAATGAATATTTTATCGGCGCCACTGCGGTTCACAGCGCTTTCTGGGTTTGACCTAGAAGTGGTTGACCGAGTGGATGCACCAACGCCAAAACCCTAAGTATTTTTAAAAATTCTAAGTATCTTTAAAAATTCAAAGTATCTTTAAAAATTCAAAGTATCTTTAATTGACCGAGGCTTTCTCGTTAACGTATTAAAGCAGTCGCATTAACGTATCGAGTCAGATGCGTGAACGTAACAGAGTGAGGCTCGGTCGCCTAACAATCAATAATAAGTGTTTAAGAGAATTTTTCATGAGTGATATTCACGTTATCGAGGGCGATTTTCGCTCCGTCAATGGCAAATACGCACTAATCGTTAGCCGCTGGAACAGTTTTGTTGTTGAAAGTCTTAAAGCAGGCGCACTAGATGCATTAAACCGCCACGGTGTTGATAAAGAAAACATCACCATCTATTACGTACCCGGTGCGTTTGAATTTCCGTTAATGGCGCAAAAAATTGCTGACAGCGAAAAATTTGATGCCATCATTGCACTAGGTGCAGTGATTCGTGGCGGCACACCTCATTTCGACTATGTAGCCGGCGAATGTACCAAAGGTTTGGCGCAAGTATCGCTTTCCAGCTCAATTCCAGTGTCGTTCGGTGTACTAACCGTAGACTCAATTGAGCAGGCCATTGAGCGATCTGGCACCAAGGCGGGCAACAAAGGCGAAGAAGCTGCGTTAACCGCCCTTGAGATGGTTTCTGTTTTGGCTAAAGTTTAAGTTTAGCGGTTGTTTTTATAGGTATGACAATGAACGTTTCACCAGCAGCGCGACGCAAAGCGCGCCATTATGCCATGCAGGCACTTTATCAATGGCAAATGGCGGGTTCGGCTTTAAATGTTATCGAAGCTGAATTTCGCGTTGACTACGATATGAAACCGGTTGATGTGCAGTACTTTCACGAGTTACTGCACGAAACTCCGGCCCAGCTCGATGAACTCGAAGCTATTTTTAGCAAACATCTGCAAAGTCGTGCACTCAAAGAGCTCGACCCAGTGACATTGGCCCTGCTACGCATGTCCACGTACGAGCTTAAAAATCGCATCGACGTTCCTTATAAAGTTGTTATCAATGAAGCGGTCTCGCTCGCGAAAAAATTTGGTGCCGCCGATGCGCATAAGTTCATCAACGGTGTTCTCGATAAAACGGCGCTAGAATTGCGTAGCGTAGAAGTAAAGGCCGACACGCAATAATCGATACTCAACACACTCTGGTCTGGCTGCACGTACACCTCTCAAACATTAACCGATGAGAACCGCAGCCAAATCTTTCCCACTGTCGAATCGGTAACTCACTATGACAACTATTGGCGAATTCGAATTAATCGAACAGTTCTTCGGTGGTCAGTTTGCATCCTACGGAGTCAACCTAGGCATTGGCGATGATTGCGCACTGTTGACTGTGCCACCAGAGAAACAGCTTGCGGTTTCTATCGACACGCTAATTGGCGGCTCCCATTTTCCAAGAAACGCAGACCCAGAACTCATTGCCGAACGTGCGTTACGAGTTTCAATTTCTGATCTCGCCGCCATGGGTGCCGATCCCATGTGGATCACCCTTGCCTTAACAATACCGTCGGCAGAATCCAGCTGGTTGTCAGGATTCAGTCGCGGCTTGTTCAGAGCCGCTGAAGAGTTCAACGTATCATTGGTCGGCGGCGACACAACTCGCGGGCCGCTGGCGATAACCTTGCAGGTTCACGGCAGCGTATCACCCGATAAATCCATGCTGCGCTCCAACGCCCGCGTGGGTGATTTGGTATTTGTTACCGGTACCGTTGGCGACGGTGCGGCGGCGCTTGCCGTCATTAAAAAAGAGCTAGAAGTTGGCAAGTCGGCCTTCAGTTATTTTATGGGTCGCTACTACACACCAAAGATTCTCGTGCGCCAAGCACAAGCATTGGCAACGGTCAGCCGCTGCGCCATTGATGTTTCCGACGGTTTGCTCGCCGACCTTGGCCATATTTGCAAAGCCAGTGGCGTCGGAGCCGTGATTGAGGCCGAACGCCTGCCGTTATCCGACCCGCTACGCAAACTCTGCGACCCAGATACAGCTCTTAACTGGGCACTTGCCGGTGGCGACGATTACCAACTGTGTTTTACCGTACCACCGGCAAAAATCGCTCGCTTAGAAGAAATTCAAGAACAACATCAAATCGAATTCACCGCCATTGGCGAAATAGTGCGCGGTGACGAGTGTGTATGCTTAAGTGGTGGCAGAGTCGTAGTTCCGGAAAAAACCGGATACAAACATTTCTAAGCGAATACAAACATATCTAAGATTGTGGCGGTGTAATCACAAGCCTACATCGCCAACCTCAAACCTATAAGAATTCCTGTGGTAAAACCTAATTTTAAAGACATTTGCCGATCACCTTCGTTATTTTTAGCGTTCGGTCTAGGCTCGGGGCTTGCCCCAAAAGCTCCCGGAACCTTTGGTACCCTTGCCGCCATTCCATTTTATTGGCTGTTTGCCGACCTTCCTTTAGCCATTTATCTGAGCATTATTGTATTTACTTCGGTAATTGGCGTTTGGATATGCCAGGCCGGTAGCAATTATCTTGATGTACACGACCACCCAAGTATTGTGTGGGACGAGTTTGTTGGCTATTGGATTACCATGATTGCCGCACCCAGTGGTTGGGCGTGGATTGTGGCAGGATTTGTGATCTTTAGAATCTTCGATATCCTCAAACCTTGGCCAATCTCTTGGGCAGACAAAAATACAAAAGGTGGATTAGGCATAATGACCGACGATATTCTCGCGGGAATATTCTCTTGGATTACTCTGCAACTGTTGGCGCAACTGGATTATTCAACGTTTTAACCTGAAAAAGTTATCGACTTGTTGCGATAGCGCGCGTAAGTCCAACACTGAACGTAGTAGAATGGGTCTGCTGTTAAGTAACCTGCAAAACATGATTTAGCTTTCGAAACGGAATCTATCGGTAAATCTTATGAGAGTACTGACACGAAAAGTCCTACAACGCTACCAATTACCAGTCACACTTGCGTTGCTAGCACTGTTTTTAACTAACTCCAGTTACGCCACCAGCGTGCAGGTGAACGGACTGTTTTCAGGTTCGGCGGTAGTTACTATTGATGGCAAACAGCGCCTACTCAAACAAGGAATGACCAGCGCCGAAGGTGTAAAACTCATATCGGCAACCAGTAAACAAGCTGTATTGGAGTTTAATGGTGAACGCCATACATTAGGGATTTCACAACAAATCTCTTCTGGATTTCAAAAAGCTGAAATTCAGCAGACCAGAATCCCTGTTGGTCGTGGCGGCCACTACTTCACCTCGGGCCAAGTTAATGGCCGTCGGGTGGATTTTTTGATCGATACAGGCGCAACACATCTCGCCTTTAATAAGCAAACCGCCATCGATCTGGGCATTAATTTCCGGGCAGGTAAAGCCTCATCGGCCAGTACCGCCAACGGGGTTGTGCCCATTTTTATTGTCAATTTAGAAAGCGTTTCCGTGGGTGGAGTTACAGTGCACAATGTCTCTGCCTCGGTACATCTCGACGGCTCGCCGTCCATCGCCTTGTTAGGAAATAGCTTCTTAAAACAAGTTGATATGAGTACAGAAAACGGAGTGCTTCTATTAAGTACCAGCCGTTAAGAGGCTTCATTGAGGAAAAGCAGTGACCATTGAATATATAGAGTCGTGTAAATTACCAACCCCCTGGGGCATATTCGATATGCACGGCTTTTTAGAAAAAGAAACACAAAAAGAACACGTGGTCTTAACCATGGGTGACATCAAAAATGGCGAACCCGTATTGGCAAGAATACATTCCGAATGCTTAACCGGAGACGGCCTATTCAGCCTACGTTGCGACTGTGGCGCACAACTGCAAGCTGCGTTGCACAAAATCGCACAAAAAGGCCGTGGTGCGGTATTTTATTTACGACAAGAAGGTCGCGGTATTGGCTTGTTAAACAAGATTAGAGCCTACCATTTGCAAGACGCTGGCGCCGACACCGTAGAAGCCAACGAAGCCCTAGGCTTTGGTGCAGACATGCGCCGCTACGACATTTTAAAACCCATGCTTGAGCACTTTGGCATTAAAGAATTACGCTTAATGACCAACAATCCGCGCAAAATTCATGCATTAAAAGAAATTGGTATCAACGTAACCGAACGACTACCTCACGAGACTGGCCGCAACCCACACAACCAAAAATATTTAGAGACTAAAAAAGGCAAACTTGGCCACATGTTTGACCAAGCAAATAGCGAAGAAAACCCGGAATAAACCGAACCGCTGCAAACATCAACTGCCCGAGACGTTAATAACCCAATTCCCAACTTGCCAACCGATCTCTGATTAAATCAAACCCGAATTAATCAGAGACTCTCTCTTAAAGCACAACCCGTTGCAGGTAAACCAAAAGCAATCATGCATCCCATATTAATATCCATAGGGCTACTGCTTTGCAGTAACGTCTTCATGACCTTTGCGTGGTACGCACACCTTAAAGAACTCAACAACAAACCTTGGTTACTCGCAGCTCTTTTTAGCTGGGCCATCGCCCTACTTGAATATCTCTTTCAAGTCCCAGCCAACCGAATTGGATACAGTGTATTAACCGTTGGACAACTCAAAATCATCCAAGAAGTCATTACACTCTCGGTATTTGTACCCTTCTCGGTCATGTACCTTAAAGAACCTCTAAAACTCGATTACCTATGGGCAGGACTTTGTTTAATAGGCGCCGTTTACTTTATGTTTCGCAGTAAATTCTCTTAAAGAAACTTTGGCTAAGTTAGAGATCACTTTGATCAACGCAGAAATCAATTAATTAGCCATTATTTTCCAAAATTTATCGCTGACACTTAGCACCAAAAAACACTTCCAACAACGCCTTTAAATTTTTCCACCAACGCAGCGATTCGCTCAAATACACTCTGCTTTTTGGTGAGATATTTAGGATTTAACGGACTCATTTTGGGCAAAATAGAATTTAATTCTGTTCCCGCATCACTGGCGTATTCACGTTTTAGAGAACCTAAAATATAACGCTTCGCGGCTTCTTCATTTAACGTCTCCGCTTTAATTAGCTCTTGAGCTTCACGCTTTTGTTCTGCTTGCGCGAAAGTAAAAAATGCTTCGATTACACTCACTTTATCATTCAACTCATCCAGATTAGTTTGCTGAATAAAATCGTCACAGGAATTCGTTTTTTTATGGGATTGAGGCGACTGATAGCGGTAAATTGCGAGATCTGATTTATCCGGTAAAGTCGAAATCAATGGAAGTTATTTGCTGAGAATACAAATCACATTGCGTTGAGATTTTTTTAGGGGCTGAAGTAGCTAAGAGCAGCCTAGAGGCTACTCTAAAGCTCATGTATACAAGAAAAAGCCGGTTAACACCTAGGCAACAAAGTAGGCTTATAGAATATTTTGTCGTTGGAGCAACTGCTCGGGCGACGGCTGAAATGCTTGGAGTACAATCCAATACAGCCATTCGCTTTTTTATGCGACTAAGGCAGCTGATAGCCAGTAAATTGCCGAGATACGATTTATCTGGTGAAGTCGAAATCGATGAAAGCTATTTTGGTGGAGTACGTAAAGGCAAGAGAGGTCGAGGCGCTGGAGGTAAAATAGCAGTTTTTGGCCTATTAAAAAGGGGTGGGAAGGTTTTTACCGTAATTATTCCCAGCGCCAAAACTGAAACTCTGCTACCCATTATCAATGAGAAAGTTACACCTGACAGCATTGTCTACACCCATACATTTAAATCTTACAATGCTTTGGATGTGAGTGATTTTCATCATCAGAGGATTAATCATTCGAAATTATTTGCTGATAATACAAATCGTATTAATGGAATCGAGAACTTTTGGAATCAGGCTAAACGCCATTTACGAAAATTTAATGGAATTAAACAAGATAATTTTTATTGGTTTCTTAAAGAGTGCGAATGGCGCTTCAATGGAAGAGACCACCAAACTCTACTAAAACAGCTAAAATACTGGTATAAAACGACAAAACACTAGCTCTTAGCTACTTCAGCCCCTTTTTTTAAATCGGGCTAAACGATATTCAAGAAAGCTCAATGGAATTAAACTAGAGGAAACTCTGATTAAATCATGGACGAGTTAACCTGAGGTTCTTAGATAGTTTTTAATGGTTTATAAGTTAGATTGAAAAATTCGGCCCTGCTATTTTCCAAATAGCAGGGCTCCAAAATCCCTCCGCTTCGGCCCCGCTTAGCTGCTCCGCAGCTGCTTGGGCCTGCGCTCTAGGGTTTCTGACTGGAACTTGAGCTCATAGACCTAGGGATAAACGCAGGCCAAGAAAGTCGAGGCGCTTGCAATACGACTTGGAAGCAATCCTCAAGTGTTGATAGAGATTTCCATTAGCCTTGTCGCTATAGATTAACTGGTAAATCGTTTCATGGTGCAAACACACGATCTTTTAGGACTGAATAGGCAATCCACAACCTGTTGAGGACTTAGCTCTTGGTGTGTTAGAACCGTAGTCTAAAATTTTAATATATCCATTAACTTAATCGCTTTATAAGCTTCTGTTCTTCGAGTATAACTGAGCCGTTGCGTCTAATCTGGTCGATAACTTCTCCGGCCATTGTTGCGCTTCAGTTCTTGACTAATCGTTGAAGGACTGCGTTTTAATTGATGGGATTAAGTAAGAATTTAATGATGATTACGACAAAGAAAAAAACCAAAAAATCCATATCAATCAATCGCGGTTTCAAGTAATAACTGCAATTTCATAACGCAGCGAGTAAATCAACTCGCTGTCCCATAAATAATTCATTAGG